>NZ_VRMC01000024.1:0-67596 GCF_008369905.1 Pseudonocardia sp. EV170527-09 | reverse complement strand
ATGACGATCGACCCCCGCTCGGGCTTGAGCAGCCCGATCAGCGACTTCAGGAACACCGACTTGCCCGTACCCGACGGGCCCAGCAGCACCGACACCTCACCCGCGGGCAGAGTCAGTGTCACGTCCGACCAGATGTTGGCCGGACCGAAGGACTTCGTCAGCCCTTCGACCTTCACCTCGACGCCCGTCATCTCGTGGCCTCTCGACTCGCAGTTCGCGTACTAGAAGTTTCGCAGGTCCGACACCAGCCAGCGCCCGTCGACGAACTCGACGATCACCTCGGCACGGCCGACGGTGGTCCGCTTGTCGTCGGACCCGCGGCTGGCGTCCTGGGTCAGGTAGAGCAGGGTGGTGACCCGGTCGGGCTGGGCGTCGACGACACCGGCGCGGGTCACCGTCGTGCGGGTACCGACCCCGCGGTCCAGCGCCGGGCCCACGACCGAGTCGAGGACGGTGCCGAACTGGCGGCCGAAGTCCCCGGTGACGAGCCCGCGGGCCCGTGCGAGGTCGGCGTCCCGGGAGGCGGGCTGGTAGCTGAGGACCTGCTCGGTGAGGGTCCGGGCGGCGGCGAGCCCGTCGGTCCTGGCCTGCTCGATCTGCTGGGCCGGGCGGACGACGACCAGGTGGACCACGACCGCCGCCACGGCGACGACCACGGCGAGCACGCCTGCCGTCGTCGTCACGGCGCGCCGGCCGGGGAGCGGGACCCTCACGGTGCGACCTCCACGGTCGAGACCTTCCACGAGCCCTCCTGGTGGGCGAGCGTCAGCAGCATCCGGAAGTCCCGCTTCGCACCGTCGGGGATCTCGGAGTTGCGGACGGTGGTGCTCGCGCTGACCAGCACGACGGCGGTGTCGTCGTCGGCCCGCTCGATCCCGACGGCGTCGATGCGGCCCTCGGTCGACACCTTCCCCTCCACCAGGATCTTCCCGAACACCTCGGAGAAGCGGCCGAGCTCGGTGCGGAACGGCTCCGCGGCGACGGCGAGCAGGTCCTCGCTGCGCTGGCGGGCGTTGTCGCCGCCGATGCTGATGAAGTCGTTCACGACACGGGTCGACACGTCGGTGATCTCCCGCCGGTCGGCCTCGGCGCGGCTGGTGGACGCCCAGCCCAGCCCGACGAGGACCGCACCGGTGAGGGCCAGCAGGAGCAGCAGGACGGCTGCCGCCGGGAGCAGGAAGCCCCGCCGCCCTGTGTCGGACGCCGTGGGGGCGGTCCCGGCGCCCTCGGACCCCGTGTCTGACTCCGTGTCGGACTCCGTAGGGCTGGAGGGCGTGCCGGGGCCGTCGGCCCCGTCCGTGGAGGCGGCGTCGGCGGGTGCGGTCTCACCGGGCGGTGCCGGTGCAGGCTCACCGTCGGTCCGGTCCGCGGCGGGTCCCTCCGTGGTGTCGGGCCCCGCCGCGGACCCGGTGGCCACCTCGGTGCGGTCCGTCCGCTCGCCCGCCGTCACGCCTGGTCCAGACCGGCGATCAGCCATCGGCCGTCGACCTCGCGCATCGTCACGGTCGCCGCCACGGTGTCCACCCGCTCCCCCCGGTCGGTCGTCGTGCTCTGGTTGACGAAGGCGAGCACCTTCGCGTCGCCGCCCTCGGAACCGATCCACGCGGCCCCGACCACGCGGGCCAGCGTGCGTGCCTCCAGCCGCTCCGCGTTCGGGCGGACCGACTCGTCGAAGAGCCGCTCGTAGTCGTCGTGGAAGCTACCGGTCGTCGCCTCGTCGACGACCCTGGCGGCCGCGTCGAGCTTGTTGCCGTCGTAGGACAGCAGGGTCTGCAGCTGCGTCGTGGTCGCGGCCAGCACGTCGGCCCGGGTCTGCTCCTCGGCGCCGCCCGAGGCGAGCATCGCCCCGAGCACCCCCGCGACGACGGCCAGCACCGCCGCCACGGCGGTCGACCCGATGACCAGCATGCGCCGCCGGGACCGAGCCGGGCGGGCGGCGCCGCCGGTCGTGCCGCGGTCCTCGGTGTCCCCGGTGCCCACGCCGGTCCGGTCGTCGATCCGGTGGGATCCGCCGTTGTCGCCGACCGGCCTCACGGCACGAACTCCAGTCGGGAGACCAGCCATCGTCCGTCCTCCTCCTGCACGGTCAGTCGCATCCGGTACTGGCGGGGTTCACCGTGGGGAACCTGGGTGTTGCGCACCGTCGAGTTCGCGGACACGAGCACCACCGCCCGCCCCGGCCCGTGCTCGGCGACACCGGCCGCGACGACCGATCCGGTCGAGGTGACGTCGGCGTCCCGGATCGCGCCGACGAAGCCGGCGGACCGGCCCGCGAGCTGGCTCGCGAACTCCCCCGTCGACCCGGCGGTGAGTCGCGCGAGGGTGTCCTGCGCGGTCGCCGGGTCGATGGTGAGCAGGTCGGTCACCGTCTGACGGGCGGCCACCAGGGCCGGCTCGTCGTCCCCCGCCGCCGGTGCCAGCCGGACGGCCAGCACGGCCAGCAGCGCCACGACCACGACCAGTCCGGCGGGCAGCAGCGCTCCCGCGGGCAGGAGTCGGCGCCGGGACACGGTCGTGTCCTGCTCGATCGCGCCGACCGTGTCGACGGCGGCGACCTCGGGGACCTCGGGGACCTCGGCCGGGGCGCTCATCCGCCCGCTCCGGCCGGAGCGGTGGCGCCGAGCGGGTCCAGCACGATGCCCTGCCACCCGGTGTTCGACGACGGGACCTGGTTCCCGTCGACGATCGGGGTGGTGCTGCCCGGCGGCAGGAAGATCCCGTCCAGCGCGACGGCGTCGGAGGGCAGGTAGCCCTCCTCCCCCGGGGCGTAGGGCTGGTTCTCCTCCGGGTCGGTGTTCGGCCCGCTGCTGGGCAGCCTGTCCGAGCGCAGCAGGTTGTCCGCGGTGCTCGTGGTCTGCGTACCGGCGACCTCCATCTGGGTGTCGATCGCCGCCCTGCGCGCGGCCTCGGCCTCCTCGGGGCTCTGGAAGTTCAGGCCGCAGGACCGGGCGTCCGGGCCCCGACCGCCGGGGACCGGGGCTCCGGGCGGGCAGGCGTAGGCCTTGCCGCCGCGGGCCGCCTTGAGCGGGTCGGCCGTCCTTGCAGCGCACGTCGCTCGGCGGCCGGGCCGGCGAGCTGTCGTTCGGCGGACGCCGGTCGACGACGAAGCCCTCGGTGCACGGCGCGGGATCGTTGACCTGCGTCTGCAGGTTGATCTTGATCGTGCCCGGGACCGGCGAGCTGCTCAGCGTCCCGATCGACGCCTGCAGCATCGACGGCAGGATCGTCAGCGTCTGCTGCAGGTGCGGGACGTAGACCCGGGTCACCTCACCGACCGACGTCAGGTTCCCGAGCAGCTGCGGGAGCGGATCCCCGACCTGCTTCACGAAGCTCGCGACCTCGTCGAGGGCCGGCGGGAACACGCCGAGGGTCGACCGGAGCGAGCCGTCGGCCTCCGCGAGCCGGCCGGTGAACGACGCCAGGTTCGCCAGGTAGGTCCGGATGTCACCGGAGGTGGCGTTCTGGGTGTCCAGCACCGGAGCGGCGTCCTCGATCAACCGGACCGTCGGGTCCAGGTTGGCCTGGGCCTCGGTGGTGAGCAGGTCGAGCGAGTCGATCAGCCGCTGCAGGTCGTCGCCACTGCCGGCGAACGCCTTCCCGAGGTCGTCGACGGTGGCGTTGAGCTTCTGCCCCGGCACCGACGCGGCGAGCGCGTTGGCCTTCTCCAGCAGCTCGCCGGTCGTCGTCGGCAGCACCACCCGGTCGGCGGGGACGACCGCGCCGTCCTCGATGAAGGGGCCGGCGGTCGTGCGCGGCTCGAAGTTGACGTACTGCTCACCGACCGCGGAGACGCTGCGGACCTCCACCGCGGAGTCGACCGGGATCGGGTGGTCGTCGAGCACCTGGATGTCGGCCTCGACCCCGGTCGGGGTGAGCCGGACCTCGTCGACCTGGCCGATGGTGACGCCGCGCAGGGTCACCACGCCGTTGGTGTAGAGACCGGCGCCGGCCGGGAGCTCCAGGGTGACGGCGTTGCGCCCGATCCCGAGCATGCGGGGCACGTTCAGGTAGGTCACCGCCCCCCACCCGACGGCGATCGCGGCGATCACCGCGAACGCGACGAGCTTGCGGCCCGTGGTGGCGTTGATGCGTAGCGACGAGAGCCTCATCGGCCACCTCCGAACAGTCCACCGAGGAGCCCGCCCTGGCCGTCCTCGGTACCGTCGCCGGCCGGTGCCGGTGCCGGTGCCGGAGCCGCGCCCGGCAGGGGCAGTGCCCCCGGCGGCTGCTGCAGGACCTCCCCGAACGGCTCCAGCGGTGCGGTCAGCACGGGCGGAGCGCCCAGCGGCGGCACCGCCAGCACGCCGGGGCTGCCCGGCGCGGGGAGCTGGAACCCGTCGACGAGGTTGTGGCGCAGGGTCTCCGGTGTGAGGTCCAGTACCAGGTAGAGGTTGCCGTAGTCACCCCGGAAGATCCCCGGGAACGCCGTCGAGGCCGGGAACGGGTAGGTCGCCAGCAGCTCCACGCCGCGGGTCAGGTCGCTGCCCGCGTCGGCGAGGCGCTGCACGGCGGGGCGCACCTGGCGCAGGTTCGCCAGGAGGTCGTCCTGGGAGCGGTCGACCAGGGTGCCGGTGGCACGGTCGAGCCGCTGGACGTCCTCGAGCGTGCGCACCAGCTGGGCACGGTCGTCGTTGAGCACCTTCAGCGCGCCCGGCAGGGTGTCCAGCGCCGAGGCGATGGTCTGGTTGTCCGCGTTCAGCGTCGCGCTGAGCCGGTCGAGCGACTCCAGCGCGCGGACGATGTCGTCGCGCTGCGCGTCGAGCCCACCGACGAATCGCTCCAGGTTCCCGACCAGGCCGCGCAGGTCCTGCTGGCGGCCGTCGAAGACCTTGTTCAGCTCCGTGGTGATCGTCCGGACCTGCTGCAGCCCGCTGCCGTTCAGCACCACCGACAGCGCGCCGAGCAGCTCCTCGGTCTCCGGGTAGCGGCCGGTGTTCGCCAGCGGGATGACCGCCCCGTCGCCGAGGCTCCCCTCCGGAGCCGCGTTCGCGGGCGGGGCGAGCTCCAGGTACTCCGCGCCGAGCAGGGACTTCTGGGCGACCCGGGCCGTCGCGTTCGCCGGGAGCCGCACGTCGCGGTCCAGGCTCACGGTCAACCGGGCCTTCCAGTCCTCGACCTCGGTCCGGACGACGGAGCCGACCGGCACGTCGGCGACCATCACCTCGGCGTTGGGCACCAGGTTCGCGACCTGGGCCAGCTCCACCTGGACCTGGTAGGAACCGTCGCCGGTCCCGGGGCGCAGCGGCACCGGGAGCTCGCCGATGCTGGAGATCCCGCAGCCCGCCGCGCCCAGGGCGGCGACGAGCAGGGCCGCGGTCAGCCGGGCGGTACGCGGCGTCCGGCCGGTCATCGGTTCCCTCCGATCGGGAGCGGGGGCGTGGGCAGCACGGGCGCCGAGGGATCGCCGTACTGGATCGGGTTGGCCGCGACCGGCGGCGCGTCGATCCGCGCCAGGTCCAGCAGGGGGCCGAGGCCCGCGCGACAGGCGTAGGCGGCGGCCGGGTCGTCGGCACCGGCCGGGGCGACGGCGGCGGCGCTGTCACACACCACCGCGGCCGGGCTGCGCAGGTTGGTCACCGCGACGTTCGCGGTCACCGCTCCGGTCTTCTCGTCGATGAAGTTCGCGAAGTTCGACACCGCGAACGGCGCCTTCTGCAGCAGGTCGCCGAGCGCCTGCCGGTTCTGCGAGATGTTCGCGACGACGTCGTCGAGCTTGCGCAGGTCGGTGGTGAAGGCGTCCCGGTGGTCGGAGACGAACCGCTGCACCAGCGGCGCCGTGCGTTCGAGCCCCTGCAGCACCTGGGCCAGCGCCTCACGGTTGTCGGCGAGGATCCCCGAGGTGTCGGCGAGCTGGCTCTGGAACCGGGCGACCTGGGCGTCGGCGTCCTTCAGCGCGGTGACGAAGGTCTGCAGGTTGCGCACCGTCGCGAACAGGTCGCCGCGGCTATCGGACAGCGTGCTGGACGCCTCGGACAGCTTGCGGATCGTGTCGCGGATCAGCGGGCCCTGCCCCTGCAGGTTCGCCGAGGTCGTGTCGAGGAGCCGGTTGAGGGCGCCCTCGGTCTCGGCGGACTTCGGGGCGAGCGCCTGCGCGAGGCCGGCGACCTCGGTCTTGACCCGGTCGAACTCGACCGGGGAGACGGTGCGCTCACGCGGGATCTCGGCCCCGTCGGCGAGCTCGGGACCGCTCTCGTAGGGCGGGCCGACCTGCACGTAGCGGACACCGACCAGAGTGGGCGAGATGATCGCGGCGGTCGCGTCGGCGGGGAGCGTCACGTCGTCGTCGTAGCTCATGACGACCTTCACCGAGTCCGGGCCGGGCTCGACCGACTCGATCGAACCGACCTTGACCCCCAGCACGCGGACCTCGTCGCGCGGGTAGAGGTTCACGGTCTGGTCGAAGTACGCCGTGACGGTGCGGGTGCCGGAGCCGACCAGCGCCCACGCCGCGGCGGCCGCGACGACGAGCACCAGCACGACGACCAGCACACGGGTGCGGGAGAGGACCGTCATCGGTCGCCACCGCCTTCCGGGGCGGCCGGGGTACCACCGGGCAGGGCCGGGGACACCGGGGAGGCCTGGTCGAGCACCGACGGAAGGGTCTGGCGCGCCAGGTTGGTGGGGGGCAGGTTGGGCACCAGCGCGAAGAACCAGGGACCGCTGGAGATGGCCTCACCGAGGCTGCCCGCGTAGGTGTCGAGACCGGTGATCGCGGCCGCGAGGTTGCGGTCGTTGCGACGCAGCAGGTCGAGCACCTTCTCCAGCTCGGCCAGCGCCGGCCCGAGCTGGCGCTCGTTGTCGTGCACCAACCCGTCGAGCTGGTGCAGCACGCCGGTGATGTTCAGCAGCAGCGACCGGATCACCTCGCGCCGGGCGCGCAGCTCCTCCAGCAGCATGTTCCCGTCGGTCACGAGCGTGGTGATGTTGCCGCTGCGCTCGGCGAGGACCGCCGACACCGACGCGGTGTGGTCGAGCAGCTGGCGCAGCTCGGCGTCGCGGGAGGAGATCGTCTGAGACAGCCGGCCGAGCCCCTCCATCGCCGAGCGGAGCTCGGGGGGTGTGTCGGCGAAGGTGTCGGCCACCGTGGTGAGCGACTCCGCGACCCGGTTCACGTCGAGGTCGGCCGTCTTGCGGGTGACGGTGTCCAGCAGCTCCTGGACGTCGTACGGCGACGACGTCCGGTCCAGCGGGATCACCGAGCCCTCGGCCAGCCGGCCGGTGCCGGCCGGGCGGACCTCCAGGAACTTGGCGCCGAGCACGGTCGCGGTCTTGATCGACGCACCGGTGGCGTCACCGAGGGTGCTGCCGTCGAACACGGTGAAGTCGGCCCGGACGGCACGGCCGACCAGCTCGACGTCGTCGATCTTGCCGACGACGACGCCCGCGAGTCGGACCTCGTCGCCGGTCTTCAGACCGGCGGCCTCGCTGAACAGCGCCGAGTAGGACCCGGACGTCAGCTGGCGGGACAGGTAGCCGGAGTTCAGTGCCGTCACGGTCGCGAGCAGCGCGACCACCACGGCGACTGCTCCGACCTTCAGGAGGTTCAGCTCCTGGAAGCGGCGGTTCAGAACTGGCATCGAGCCTCCTGGCTCGCGATGGTGTCGGTCATGATCGGCGGGCCGACTCCGGGGTCGAGCCGGATCTGCACGCCGCAGAGGTAGAACTGGAAGCCCTGCTGGTAGATGCCGGCGCGACCGAGGATCTGGTAGTAGCCGGGGATCTGGGAGAACAGGTAGTTGAGGCGCTCGCCGTCGGAGTTGACCACCCGGGAGAGCCGGTCGACCTCGTGCACCACCCCGCCGACGTCCGGACGGGCCTCGCGGAGCAGTCCCTCGACGTCCCCGGCGAGGGCGCTCGCCCGCTCCAGCGACTGCCCGATCGAGGTCCGGTCCTGCGCCAGCCCGCTGATCAGCTGCTGGAGCTGGACCACGGTGTCGGAGAGGCGGTCACGGCGCTGGTCGACGGTGCCGAGGACCCCGTTGAGGTTGGTGACGACCTGACCGATGACCTGGTCGCGGTCGGCCAGCGCACCGGTGAGGCTGCCGATCTGGCCCAGCAGGGCGTCGATCGAGCCCCCCTGCCCCTGCAGGACGGTGATGAGCGACTCGGCGAGCTGGTTGACCTGGGCGGGCTCCAGCCCCTGGAACAGCGGGGTGAAGCCGTTGTAAAGCTCGTCGAGGTCGAGCGCGGGATGGGTCTGGGTGACCGGGAGCGTCCCGCCGTCGGCGAGGACGCCGGTCGGTTGCGGGCCGCGCACGATCTCCAGGTAGCGCTGCCCGAGCAGGTTCTTGTACCGGACGATGCCCTCGGAGCCGGTCTGCACCGGCACGTCGGAGCGCATGCTGAACGAGATCCGGGCCAGGTTGTCGGCCCCGACCTCGACGGACTCGACGCGGCCGACGGTGATGCCGGCGACGCGCACGTCGTCCTTCTCCTTGAGCCCCGACGCGTCGGCGAACTCCGCGGAGTAGCGGGCCGACTCGCCGAAGCGGACCGAGCCGTAGGCGACGACGACCGTCGCCGCGCAGACCGCGGCCACGACGACGAACACCAGGACCCGCAGGAACTCGGCGCGGTGCCTCATCGGCCGCCCTCCTCTTCCGGCGCGGGGGCGGGGGCCCCGACGGCCTGACCGGACTGCCGCGGCGCGGACGGCGCCTGACCGAGACGCTCGGCGATCGTCGGCCCGAGATCGACGCCGCCGACCAGCGTGGCCAGCGGGTCGCGGACCTCGATGCCGGCGTCGCGGGTGTCCAGGCGCGGCGAGCCGTCGTCGAAGTAGGTGTGCCGGGGGATCTCACCGGGGCGCGGGATGCCCGGTCCGCAGTTGGGCTGGTCGACGCCGAGCTTCGGCGCGTTCTGCGAGGTGTAGCCGTCCTCACCGGGCTGGAACGTGGTGAGCGAGCGCAGGCCCGGCTGGGCGCCGCCGAAGCTGGGCTCCAGCAGGGCCCGCAGGTGGTTCAGGCTGGCCGCGGTGCAGGGCAGCACCGGGGCGTAGCGCTCGAGCACCGCGGTGGTCGGGCGCAGGGTCTTCAGCGTGCGGTCGAGGCTGTCGGTGTTGGCCTCCAGCACCCCGGACACGTCGGTGGAGAACATCGACAGCGACGCCAGCGTCGCGTCGATGCCGGCCTGCTCGTCGACGACGGTACCCGCGGTCGTGGTCGCGTTGCGCAGCAGCGCGAGCAGGTCGGGGCTGGCGTCGGCGTAGGTGTCGAGCACCGGCGCCGCGGCCTGCAGGTCGCGCTGCAGCGCCGGCAGGCTCGGGTTGATGCGCTCCAGGTAGTCGTTGAACCGCACCAGGCTGGCGCCGAGCTTGTCACCCCGGCCGTTGAGGGAGGTCGACAGCGCGCCCAGCGCCGTGTTGACCTTCGCCGGGTCCACGGTGGTGAGCAGCCGGTTCAGGTTGTCGAAGACGATGTTCGCCTCGGTCTGCACCGACGACGCCGGGACGACGGCTCCGGCCTCGATCGTGCGGGGCTCCGGGGCGGGCGGCGGGACGAGGTCGACGAACTTCGGCCCGAACACCGTCGGCGAGATGATCCGGGCGGTGACGTTCGCCGGGATCATGTCGATCGTCGCGGGGTCCAGGGCCACCTGCACCAGCGCACCGCCGTTGCCGTCCGGCCGCACGTCCGACACCCGGCCGACGCGCACGTCGCGCATCGACACGTCGGCGTCGGGGAGCATGAGCAGCCCGGCCCGGTCGGTCTGCACGGTGGCGGACACGCCGGGGTCGAACACGTGCAGGTAGCTCGCCACGACGAGCACCGCACCGAGCAGCAGCACGCCGACGGCGGCGAGCCCGGTCATCTCGTGTCGCACGGGTCCCCCGCTCATCGCGACAGGTGGAGGGTCTCGGGGTCCGCGTAGAGCAGGACGGCGGTGACCAGGGCGGTGACCATCACGGCGATCAGCGACAGGCGCACGGCGCGACCGACCGCAGCGCCGACGCCGGCCGGACCGCCGCTCGCGGTGAAGCCGTAGAAGGCGTGGATGGACATCACGACGAAGGCGATCAGGGTGACCTGCAGCATCGAGGTGAGCACGTCGGTCGGGATCAGGAAGGTCGCGAAGTAGTGGTTGTAGGTACCGACCGACTGCCCGTAGCCGAGCACGACGATGAGCTGCGTCGTCGCGAAGCAGGCGATCAGGGCCAGTGCGTACAGCGGGATGATGGCGATCGTCCCGGCCAGGATCCGGGTGGTGACCAGGAACGGCACCGACGGCACCGCCATGACCTCGATGGCGTCGATCTCCTCGCTGATGCGTTGGGCGCCGATCTCGGCGGTGAACGCCGCCCCGATCGTCGACACCAGCGCGACCCCGCCGATCAGCGGGGCGGCGAGCCGGATGTTGATGTAGCTCGCCAGGAAGCCGGTGAGGGCGTCGGTGCCGACCGCGTTGAGGGCCTCGTAGCCCTGCAGGCCGACGACGGCGCCCGCGCTGGCGGTCAGGATCGCGACGACCACGACGCTGCCGCCGATCAGGACCAGCGCGCCGGTGCCGAAGCTGATGCTGGTGAGCTGACGCAGCACCTCACCGAGGTAGCGGCGCAGCACGATCGGGATGCCGGCGTAGGCCTTGACGTAGAAGTCGACCTGTACCCCGACGGCCCGCAGCCCCGACCGGGGTCGCTCGACCATCCGCCCGAGGGCGGAGTGCTCGGATGTGTCCACGACGTCGTCCTCAGATCCGTGCCAGCTTGAGCTGGATGTCGATGGCGGTGAGCAGGGCGTTGATGATGAAGAGCAGGACGAAGGAGATGACGACGGTCTCGGTGACCGCCTGTCCGACGCCCTTCGACCCGCCCTCGGCGTTGAGGCCGCGGTAGGCGGCGACGAGCCCGGCGAGGGTCCCGAACAGGACCGCCTTGAACGAGCTCACGGCGAAGTCGCCCTCGTCGGTCAGCAGGGTCAGCGTCGCGAGGAACTGGCCGGCCGAGGCGCCCTGCAGGCCGACCGACACGAGGTAGGCGACGACCTCACCGACGACGGTGATGATCGCGCTGAGGCAGACCGCGACCAGCGCGGAGGCGAGTACCCGGGGCAGCACCAGGCGGTGCAGCGGGTCGATGCCCATGACCTTCATCGCGTCGATCTCGTCGCGGATCTTGCGGGCGCCGAGGTCGGCGGCGATGGCCGTCGCGCCCGCGCCCGCGGTGACCAGCACCGCGGCGATGGGGCCGATCTGGCGCAGCACGGCGAGACCGGTCACGGCGCCCGCGACGTCCAGCGCGCCGATCTCGGCGAGCAGCTGGTTGATCAGCAGGATCACGACGCCGACGAACGGGATCGTCACCATGATCGCGGGCGCGAGCGAGACCGAGGTGATGAAGCGGGTCTGGGCGAGGAACTCGCCGAACGGGAACGGACGCTTCACGACGGTCCGCGCCACGTCCAGGACGAAGGCGGTGAAGCTGCCGACGGTGCGCACCGCTCCGTCGAGGGTCGGCACCCGGGAGCCGCTCACCGGTCGACACCGGCCTCGGTGCTCCCGGCCGTGACGACCGGGACCGCGGTGAGTGGACTCTTCATCGAGTGGCCTCCGTCATCGGCCCTGCCTAGCATCCATTTTCTAAACGAGGATCAGAAACGGAGGTTACGGGGGCCGAGGTCTTTTTCCGCTCCGCCCGTGGCCCCACCCGACCGAGTGACACGGGAGAACACGGCACACTCGGCGGTGAGCGGCGTCACTCCACCGACGAGCGGTCGCATCCGGCCCGATTCCGCATCTGACGTGCAGGAACGGGCCGCCTGACCGGTCGGCGCCCGACTGTGGACCGAGCCCGGCCAGCGCCGTGACACGGCAGCGGCGCCGGACCGGGACGGAGCCGGTCCCGCACGTCGCGGTCACTGACGACGGGAGCATTCGCCGCGTCGACGAGCCCGTCTGCCTAGCAACGATTTACTTGAAATGGCTCCGGAACCCGGTGCAGGAGGCGACGAGCTCGCCCTCAGGCCAGGGCGACGATGCCCGCGAGCACCGCGCACGCGGCGACGCAGTAGAGCTCGAACAGCAGCCGCAGCACGACCGGGGCGTCACGCAGCTCCATGAAGTACAGACCGACCAGGCGCACCTTGAACAACGCCAGGACCAGCACCACGACCGACGCCACGGTGCCCGACGCCGGGCCGGTCCCGAGGACCCAGGACACGGTCGTGACGGCCACCAGCACCAGCCACACCACGGCGACCCGGTCCCGCCAGGCCGGCGTGCTCGACACGATCGACGACACGGGTCACCTCACCAGGTAGAGCAGCGGGAACAGCACGATCCAGAGCAGGTCGACCATGTGCCAGAAGCACGCGGCGCCCTCGATCAGCGGCAGCCGGCCGGGGAGCCGGTCCGGGCGCCGGCAGGCCGCGGTCATCAGCACCAGCGCCACCAGCCCGGCGAGCACGTGCAGCCAGTGCAGCCCGGTCAGCACGAAGAAGTACATGAAGAACTCGTGGGTGTTCGGGGTGATCCCCGCGCCGAACTTCGCGCCCCATTCGAACGCCTTGATCACCGAGAAGGTCACCCCGCAGGCGATCGCCCCGCCCAGCAGCACCGTGGCCCGGCGGGCGGCACCCATCCGCACCGCCTGCACCGCCCGCACCACGAGCAGCGAGCTGAGCAGCAGCACCAGTGTGTTCACCACACCCGGCACCGGGTCCAGCCGGGCCTGGGCCGCGTCGAACCCGGCCGGGTCGCCGCCGCGGACCACGAGGTAGGTGGCGAAGAAGACGGCGAACACGGTCATGTCGCCGAGCACCAGGATCCACAGTCCCGGCTCGCCGGGCACGTGCCGCCCTCGATCCGCGATCGGCGCCGCCGCCGGGGACGGCGACGCGCTGGTCTCGGTCATGCCCACTCCTTCGTGGCCGGTCCGGACCGGGTCGGACCACGCCCGTTGACAGCAGGGGGCGCGCGTGGTCTCTTCCGGTTAACCTACATTAGATTATGCCCGGACGACGGTCCGGCCATCCCACGGAAGGGGGCCGGATCGTCATGGACGACGACCGCGGTCTACGGATCCTCGGCTGGGCCGGACCACTCTCGATCCTGCTGGTGCTCATCGGCTGGCTGAGCGCCGGGTTCTTCCCGCCGCCACCGCCGTCGCTGGCCGGCGAGGAGCTGCTGCGGTTCTGGGGCACCGACACCACGCTCAAGCAGCTGTCGATGGTGATCTGCGTCTGGGGCGGGGTGCTCTACGCCCCCGCGTCGCTCGCGGTCTTCGTGGCGCTGCGGCGCAGCGGTGACCTCGCGCTGAACCTCGGGCAGGCCTGCATCGGCGTGCTCGGCACGGTGTTCTTCTCGCTGAACTTCGCGCTGCTCTCGCTGGTGCCCTACCGGCTCGAGAACGGCGACAGCGGCTACTCCCAGCTGCTGCACGACGTCGGGTTCACGATGACGTTCATGCCGGTCGCGCCGTTCACGATCCAGTACCTGCTGATCGCCGCGATCATCCTGCGGGACCGTTCGGGGCGGCTGCCCTACCCGCGCTGGGTGGCCTACGTGAACATCTGGGTGGCGCTGCTGCTGATCCCGGCCAGCTTCATCCCGCTGTTCCACTCCGGCCCGCTCGCCTGGAACGGCATGTTCAGCTTCTGGGTCCCGGTCGCGGTGTTCGTGGGCTGGTTCGTGGTGATGTTCCCGCCGCTGGTGGCCGGGCGCAGGTCGACCAACCCCGCACCGAGCGCCACCTCCCCGTCCTGAGGCGTCCCGACCGGATCGAGGAGAGACGATGCGACGCGAGCTCTACACCGACGACCACGAGCAGTACCGCGCCACCGTGCGCGCGTTCCTCGCCCGCGAGGTCGAGCCGCACTACCTGGACTGGGAGCGCGCGGGCGGGATCGACCCGGCGGTGTTCCGCACCGCCGCCGAGGCCGGCGTCTACGCGCTCGCCGTGCCCGAGGAGTTCGGCGGCGCGGGTGAGACCGACTACCGCTACCGGATGGTGGTGAACGAGGAGGTCGCCCGGGTCGGCGCGACCTCGTTCGGCATGACGCTGGGCCTGCAGGACGACCTGGTGCTGTCCTACCTGCTCGACCTCGCCACCGACGAGCAGAAGAAGCGCTGGCTGGAGCCGTTCAGCCGCGGCGAGCTGCTCGGGGCGCTCGCGATGACCGAGCCGGGGACCGGGAGCGACCTGCAGGGCATCCGCACCTCGGCCCGCCGCGACGGCGACGACGGGTGCTCGACGGCTCGAAGACCTTCATCTCCAGCGCGCTGTCGGCGGACCTCGTGATCGTCGCCGCCCGCACCGACCCCGAGGCGGGCTCGCGCGGGTTCAGCCTGTTCGTCGTCGAGCGGGACATGCTCGGTTTCCGGCGCGGGCGCCGTCTGGAGAAGGTCGGCCTGCACGGCCAGGACACCGGCGAGCTGTTCTTCGACGCCGTGCGCCTGCCCGCGGACAACCTCATCGGCACCGAGGGCCACGGCCTCATGCACCTGATGAGCCATCTGCCGCACGAGCGGCTGGGCCTGATCGCCTCGGCCGTCACCGCCGCGCGCGCGGTCTACGAGCACACCGCGCGCTACTGCTTCGAGCGCCACGCCTTCGGCACGGCCATCGGCGACTTCCAGAACTCGCGGTTCGTCCTCGCCGAGATGGAGACCGAGCTCGAGGTCGCCGAGGCGTGGGTGGACCGCGCCGTGCTCGCGTTTCAACCGGGGCGAGCTGACCCCGGTCGAGGCGGCGAAGGGCAAGTGGTACCTGACGGAGTTGCAGAAGCGCATCACCGACCGCTGCGTCCAGCTGCACGGCGGCTACGGCTTCATGCTCGAGTACCCGGTCGCGCGGGCCTACGCCGACGGTCGCATCCAGACGATCTACGGCGGCACGACCGAGATCATGAAGGAGATCATCGGGCGGGACATCGCCTCCCGGTACCGCTCCTGAGCAGGGGACGCCGGCACGCGGACGCCCGCGTGCCGGCGACACGGCCGGGGCAGGTGTCCGGCTGGTGACCCCCGGTCCGCCTATCCTGGTCCGGTGGCCCGCAGGACGAACGCGGTGGCGCCCGCCGCCACCGACGACACCGACGCGACCGACACCAAGTCGGCTCGCACCCGTGCCCGCCTGCTGGACGCCGCGGCGCGGGTCCTGAGCGAGAAGGGCTTCGCGGGGACCCGGCTGTCCGACATCGCGAAGGCCGCGCAGATCCAGGCGCCGGCGATCTACTACTACTACCCGTCCCGTGAGGACCTGATCGAGGACGTCGTCGCGACGGGCGCGATCTCGCTGCGCGACCACCTGTCCCAGGTCCTCGAGGCACTCCCGCGGGACACCCCACCCGCCGAGCGGATCGCCGCGGCGGTGGAGGCGCAGCTCCGGCACGAACTGCAGCTGTCCGACTACGCCCGGGCGGTCGTCCGCAACGCCAACCAGCTGCCCGAGCACCTGTCGGCCCGTGCCCGCGTGCACATCGGGGAGTTCCACGACATCTGGCGCGGACTGGTCGAGGACCTGCGGGCCGCCGGGCAGCTGCGGCACGACGTGGAACCGTCCATCGGCCGCATGCTCGTCATAGGCTCGCTGAACTGGACGGTCGAGTGGTGGGAGCCGCAGCGGGGCGACATCGACCGGACGATCACGGTCGCCCAGTCGATGGTGCTGCACGCGCTGCGGCCGTGACCTCCCTCCCGGTGCCACGACGCGGGACGCCACGGCACCGGGGGGCACGCGGTCAGGCGTAGCGCTTCTTCAGCTCGCCCTTGACCAGCTTGCCGGTCTCGGTGCGGGGCAGGTCGTCGACGAAGCGGACCTCGCGCGGAGCCTTGTAGCCCGCGATGCGCGACTTCACGAAGTCGATGATCTCCTGGCCGAGCTCGGGCCCGGTCGCGACGCCGGCCCGCGGCTGGACGAACGCGGTGACCCGCTCCCCCATCTCCGGGTCCGGCAGGCCGATGACGGCGACGTCGTGCACGGCGGGGTGCAGCGCCAGGACGTTCTCGGTCTCCTGCGGGTAGATGTTGACCCCGCCGGAGATGATCATGAAGGACTTGCGGTCGGTGAGGTACAGGAAGCCGTCCTCGTCGAGGTGGCCGATGTCGCCCAGCGTCGTCCACGTCTCGTGCTCGGGGTGCTGCGCGGCCCGGGTCTTCTCCGGGTCGTTGTGGTACTCGAACGGCACGATGTCGCGCTCGACGTAGACCGCGCCGGTCTCTCCGACCGGCAGCTCGGTGCCGTCGTCGTCGCAGATGTGCAGCACGCCCAGGATCGGGCGGCCGACGGTGCCGGGCTTGGTCTGCCAGGTGGCGCTGTCGGTCATGGTGAGACCGTTGCCCTCGGTCGCGCCGTAGTACTCGACCAGGATCGGGCCCCACCAGTCGATCATCGCCTGCTTGACCTCGACCGGGCACGGGGCGGCGGCGTGCACCGCGACCCGCAGCGACGAGATGTCGGCCGCGTCGCGCTGCTCCTGCGGGAGCTGCAGCATCCGGACGAACATCGTCGGCACGAACTGGGCGTGGGTCACCCGGTGGGTGCCGATCGCCTCCAGCGCCCCGACGGCGTCGAAGCGGCGCATCATGACCACGGTGCCGCCGTGCGCGTGCACGGCGCCGCACCAGCGCAGCGGCGCGGCGTGGTAGATCGGGGCCGGGGTGAGGTAGACCGTCTCCGGGCCGACGCCGAAGGCCTTGCTGATCAGGCCGACCAGCGGGTCGCCCATCTCGGTGAACTGGACGGGCGGCAGCGGCGGCCGCACCCCCTTCGGCCGGCCGGTCGTGCCCGAGGAGTAGAGCATCGGGGCGCCGTGCGGCTGGTCGTCGGGCGCGACGTCGGAGGCGGCGGCCAGGGCGGCCTCGTAGGAGGAGAAGCCGTCCACGACGCCGTCGTAGGACAGCCGCAGGCCGGGCGAGACACCGGTGGCGAGCACCGCCTTCGCGACGTCGGCCTTGCCCGCGGAGACGATCAGCGCCGACGCCCCGGAGTCCTCGACGATGTAGCCGACCTCCTCGGCGACGAGGTTGTGGTTGATCGCGGTGATGTAGAGCCCGGAGCGCATCGCGGCCCAGTAGACCTCGAAGACACGCAGGTTGTTCTCGCTCAGGAGCGCGACGACGTCACCGCGACGCAGGCCGGCCTCGCGCAGCACGTTCGCGAGCCGGACCGAGCGGTCCTCCAGCTCGGCATAGGTCACCCGCTCCCCCGTCCCCGCGAGGAGCGCGGCGATCTTGTCCGGGTGCTGGGCGGCATGGGCGCCGGGGTGGGTCACGGGTCCTCCACGTCGGTGTGGTCGTCGGCGACGACAGAATTTAATGTCGATAAAATAGGGCGGAAAGCTCCCCACCGGCAACGGTCGGGCGGCCTCGGGTCTTCTACAGTCGACCCGACCGGAGAAGGGGTGGGACGTGGCCGCACCGCAGTCGCAGCCGGGACCGCGGCGACGGATGAGGGCCGCCGAGCGGCGCGACCAGCTGGCACGCACCGCCGCGGCACGGTTCCACCTGGTCGGCTACCACCAGGTCTCCCTCGGCGACGTCGCCGCCGACGTGGGGCTGACCGGGCCTGCGGTCTACCGGCACTTCCCCAACAAGCAGGCCCTGCTCGCCGCCGGGATCGCGGCCGGGCTCGACGAGGTCGCCGCGGCCCTGGACCGGCACCTCGACAGCCCGCTGGAGGAGCTGGTCACCGCGCTGACCCGCGTCGCACTGGACCGTCCCGACCTGTGGACGCTGCTGCAACGGGAGGTCCGCTTCCTCTCCCCGCAGGCCCGCGAGGAGATCCGCGACCGGCTGCGCGGACGGCTCGAGCTGCTGTCGCGCCGGCTGCGGCGCGAGCGTCCCGAGCTCACCGAGCGCGCGGCGGGGGTGCTCGTGACCGGCGCGCTCGGCGTGCTGGCCACCCCGTCGGTCACCCACATCGGGCTGGACGACGAGCGGGTCCGCACCGTCCTGGCCGCGGCGGCGCTGGCCTGCCTGCGGTCCGATCCGCCGGCCGGGCCCGCGGCCGGGCCGGACGGCCCGGTCGCACCGGAGGACGGGCCGTCGTCGCGGCCGCGGGAGATCGTGGACCGCGCGGTCGCGCTGTTCCACGAGCGCGGCTACGTCGGGGTGAGCCTGGACGAGATCGGCGCTGCCGTCGGCATGGCCGGGCCCAGCCTGCTGCACCACTTCGCCGGCAAGGCCGACATCCTCACCGCGGCGTTCGACCTCGGCTCGGAACGGCTGCGGGCCGAGCAGGCCGCGCGACGGGCCAGGCCGGGGTCGGTCGACCTGCCCGGGCTGATCGACCGCTACGTCGGCTTCTGCCTGGCCAACCGGGCGTTGCTCGGGGTCTACGTCAGCGAGTTCAACCACCTCACCGACGACGCACGGCGCCGGACCGCGGACGCCATCCGGACCGAGCTCCGCGACTGGACGCGGTCGCTGCTCGCGTACTTCCTCGACCTCGACGAGCCGACCGCGCGGCTGCGCGTGCGGGCCGCGCTGTCGCTGATCGGCGACCTGACCCGGCTCACCTCCACGCGGGACCGGCCGGCGGAGCGGGCGGAGGTCACGGCGGCCGCGCTGGCCGTGCTCCGCTCCGGCGACTGACCGGCCCCGCGTGCCGGTCAGGCGGGGGTGAACACGCACCGCTGCCGACGCACGCCGTTGATGAACGTGCTGACCAGGCGCTCCGGCTCACCGACCGCCCGGATGTCGGGCAGCTGGGTGTACAGCTCGTGGAAGATCCACCGCAGCTGCATCTTCGCCAGGTGCGAGCCGAGGCAGAAGTGCGGCCCTCCGCCCCCGAAGGCGACGTGCGGGTTCGGCGTGCGGGACAGGTCGAACTCCTCCGGCCGGTCGAGGACCGACTCGTCGCGGTTGCCCGAGCTGTAGAACATCGTGACCTTGTCGCCGGGCTCGATCACGACGCCGTTCAGCTCGAACCTCTCCAGCGCGGTCCGCCGGAAGCTCATGACCGGGCTGGCCCAGCGGACGAACTCGTCCACGGCGGTGCCGATGCGGGCCTCGTAGTCGGCGAACAGCCACTCGCGCTGCTCCGGGTGGTCGGTCAGCGCGCGCAGCGTGTGGGTGGTGGTCTGCTTGGTCGTGTCGTTCCCGGCCACGCAGAGCAGCACGAAGAACGACCGGATCTCCTCGTCGGTGAGCCGCTCCCCGTCGACCTCGGCCGCGGCCAGCGCGGAGATCAGGTCGTTCTCCGGCTGCTCGCGACGCGCGTCGATCACGTCCTGGCAGGCACCGTGCAGGACGACGATGCCGTTGAGCATCTTCGTCGCCGCGTCGTCGCCGCCGTCCCCGTCGTCGCCCCAGGCGACCATCGACTCGGCCGCGTCGGCGACCTCCTCGCGACGGTCGGGCGGGATCCCGATCATCTCCGAGATCGTCCACATCGGGAGCCGGGCGGACACCGAGGAGACGAACTCGGCCTCACCGCGGTCGCGGATCGCGCCGACGATCTCCCGGGCCTGCCGGGCGATCTGCTGCTCGATCAGCATCACCCGCTTCGGCGTGAACACCGAGCTGACCAGCTTGCGGACGTCGCGGTGACGCGGGTCGTCCATGGTCAGGATGGAGGAGGCCATCTCCAGCACCTCCTCCGGGAAGTCCTCGGCGAGGACCCCGCCCACGGAGGAGGAGAAGATCTCGGCGCGGCGGCTGACGGTGGCGATGTCCTCGGCCCGCACGACGGCCCAGTAGCCGGGCGAGCCGTCGTCGCCGTCCATCAGCGGGCTGTACAGGGGGCGCTGCCAGGACACCGGCTCCTCGGCGCGCAGCCGGCCGAAGGTCTTCTCGCGCTCGACGGGGTCCAGACGCCAGAACTCCCGGGAGGAGACGTCGAGCGCGGAGAACGGGCGCGATGCGGTGAGGGATCCGGTGATCGCGATCAGCTCGCGACGAGGTCGGAACGACCGCGCTCGGCCAGCATCGCGGTGTAGCGCGGGTAGAGGGCCTTCGCGATCGGGGAGAGCTTGAGCAGCTGCGCCGCCGAACCACCCACCGTGATCTTCCCGCGGGCCATCGCCAGCGGCAGGCTGACCTTGCCCTGCCAGTACTGGTTGGCGGTGTCGGCGGCCATCGACAGGGTCGCGTCGGAGTCCGCCGCGGCGGCCTCGGCCCCGGTGGTGATCTGCCTGGTCGCGAAGTCGACCCGCACGGTGGTGTCGGGGTCGGTGTAGTCCATGCGCAGGCTCATGCCGGTCGCGGCGAGCTTCGGCCCGATCGTCTCGTCCTCCATCGCCTCGGCGAAGATCCCGCCGAGGAACTTGTGGACCTCGTCCGCGGAACGGAAACCACCCATGACGTCTCCTTTGACATGTCGGTGCCGATCGACGGCCGGGTTCCCGCCCCCGGCCACGGCCTAGCAGAAGTTAACATAGAGACCTCTATGCCGGAAGCCGTCGACGGCTGCGATGATGCGGTGGTGCCGTCCCGGCACCGATCCGACCGGCCCCGACCAGCCCTGACCCGACCCGGAGGGACCGACCGTGCCGCAGTACGTCGGACGCGAGGACTACTACGCGGCCGCGATCGCGATCCTGTCCGGATCGGGGGCCCACGAGCTGACGATGACCGCCCTGCACCGCGGGCTCGGCGTCTCCAGCGGATCGTTCTACAACTGGTTCCGCAACTGGCCCGACTTCGTCGAGCGGTTCCTGGAGCACTGGTGCGGGGCGACCGAGGCGATCGCCCGCGAGGCGGCCGGACCGCACGACCCGCACGAGCGGCTGGAGCTGCTGCGCCGGCTCTCGCGCACCGTCCCGCACGACGCGGAGGCGGCGATCCGGGTGTGGGCCACGACCGACCCGGCCGTCGCGGAGGCACAGCGCGCGGTCGACGCACGACGGCTCGAGGTGATCCGACGGGCGGTCGCCGCCGCGGGTGCACCCGACGCCGACGAGCTCGCCGAGCTGTGCCTGTCCGCGGTGGTCGGCGCCCAGCTGCGGCACCGCCCCGTGGACGTCGAGGGCCTGGACCGAGTGCTCGCCCGCTTCATCGCGCTGGTGGAGGCGCATTCCGGCCGGCCGGACTGAGCGTCGCGACCGCCCCGGGAACGGCGGGGTCGGCGCGCGAGCCGACCATCGCGTGCACGCAGACCCGGCCCGTCGCGTCGCGTCCCCGGACCTCCACCAGCCCGGAGGTCCGGCCCCGGTGCAGAACCGTGGCCGTCAGGCGCACCCGGCCCCGGCCGGGCCGCAGGAACGCGAGCTGCATGCGGTTCACCGCGTGCGGGGCCGATCCGGTCAGGCGGGTCGCGGCCAGCTCCTCCGCACAGGCCCAGACCCCGCCGTGAACGGTGTCGTTCTGGTTGGTCCACCCCGTCGCGTCGAGCTCCAGCACCGCCTCGTCCGGTGCGGCCCCCACCTCGGTGAGGTCGGTGAGCAGCTCGCCGATCCCGCCCTGCCCCGGCCGGGCGCCGACCGCGGGACCCGCGGCGAGCGGGGTCGTGCCGGGTGCGGGGACGTCCGCGGTCCAGGCCGACGCCACCGCGACGAGCCGGCCGCCCGGGTCGCGCACGGAGGCGGTGACGTGGTCGCGGAGCACCTCGCCCGCGGTGCGCGCGGCCCGGGCGTGCAGCCGGTCCCCCGGCCACGGCGGCGGGACGAGCACGTCGAGCGACAGCGCCGTGGTCACCGGCTGGAACCCCGGCGCCTGCGGCCGGTTGGCGACCTCGCCCAGGACATGGTCCGCCAGCACCGCCAGCGGCCCCGTCCACGTCCGCCCCGCGCCGTCCGACCAACCCCCGGTGAGCGCGGAGCACCGCCTCTCACCAGGTACGACGGTGCACCCGAGCACGCCGAGGCGCTGCTCGGGCGTGCCAGCCGTGTCGAGACTGCAGGACTGCTCGCCGGTCATCGTGACCTCTCCCTCGTTGCCGTATAAGTTAATCGTGGCTAGGCTACGACGGCGAGGTCCGCGCCGGAGCGGGCCGTCATCGAGGAGGAGCCGCCGTGCCCGCGCCCCTGACCGAGACGTTCCTGCGCGACTTCAGCACGCGGTGGCTGGCGGCCTGGAACTCCCACGACACCGAGCAGGTGCTCGCGCTGCTGCACCCCGACGTCCGGTGGGAGGACACCGTCTTCTGGACCGGGGTGATCGAGGGCCGCGAGGGCGTGCGCGCCTACGTGGAGCGGATCTGGGAGGTCATGCCCGACGTCGCGTTCGACGACGTGCAGACCTTCACCTCCCCCGGCGACGGCCGCGCGCTGTGCCTGTTCCGCCAGTACGGCCACGGCCCGGCGAAGCTCGCCCCCGACGCCACCTTCAGCACCTACGGCTGCGACATCTTCCTGGGGTTCGCCGACGGACTGCTGTCGTCCTACCTGGCGCAGTACGAGATCACCGAGATGATGCGCCAGCTCGGCGTGCTGCCCGCCCGCGAGGGCCGGATCGGCGGCGCCTACCTGCTGTCACTGCTGCACCGCAGCCCGGCGAACGCCGGCTGACACGCCCGCCCGTCCCCCCGCACCACCCGAGACCGAGGAGTCACCATGGCCGACGACGAGGCCGTCCGCATCACCGTCGCCGACGGCGTCGGCACGATCACCTTCAACCGGATGCACCGCCGCAACGCGCTCAGCCTGGAGCTGTTCGAGGCGCTCGGCGACCAGCTCGACGCCTGGCGGAGCGACGACGAGGTCGCCGCGGTCGTGCTCACCGGCGGTGAGGAGGCGTTCTCCGCGGGCCTCGATCTCGACCTGCAGTCGGCGTTCACCGAGGACTCCCGCGAGCTCTACTCGGACATGTGCCTGCGGGTCTACGGCGCCCTGCTCGACTACGGCAAGCCCACCATCGCTGCGTGCGCCGGTCCGACCCTGGGCGGCGGCTGCGACATCGCGGTGTTCTGCGACATCCGGATCGGGGCGGAGAACGCCGTGTTCGGGTTCCCGCAGATCAAGTTCGGGCTCACCCCGTACTTCTCGCCGCTGTGGAAGATCGTGGGACTCAGTCAGGCCAAGCTCCTGACCTTCTCCGGCGACCGGATCGACGCCGCGGAGGCGCTGCGCATCGGCCTGGTCGACCGGCTCGTGCCGACCGGCGGCGTCGTCGAGGCCGCGACCGCGCTGGGCCGGTCGATCGCGGAGACCACCACGAAGTCAGCGAAGATCAACAAGGAGCTGGCGCTGCGCTCCCCGGCGATGGACCCGATCAGCGCGCTGTCCTTCGAGACCTCCGCCTACCGCGAGGTCATCCGCCACCCCGACGTGCTGGAGCGGATCAACGAGGCGTTCAGCCGGATCCGCACGCGCTGAGCGTCCGTTCGGCGCAGTGGGTAGTGACGGCTCACTAGATAGTGTGGCCGCCTTGGCCCGATCGAGTCCGAGGAGCACGTCGATGACGACTGCCGCCCCGTCCGTGTCCGCACCGTCCGTGACCGCCGGGGGGACCGACCCGGCGCGCGCGTACCGGTACGCCGGCTACCGCGCGTCGGGCCTGTGGACGCCGACGTCACTGGCCGACCTCGTGCCGGAGGCCGCGGCCCGCCACCCCGAGCGCGAGCTGTTCTCCTTCGAGGGCACCCGGGTCACCTACGGCGCCTTCGAGCGCTGGACCCGGGCGGTGGCCCAGGACCTGGTGCGCCGCGGGGTCCGCCCCGGCGACCGGGTCCTGGTCCAGCTGCCGAACCGGCTGGAGGCGCTGGCCGTGCAGGTCGCGGCGTTCCGGGCGGGCGCGGTGGACGTGCCGGTGATCCCGATCTACCGGGAGCACGAGATGCGTCAGATCGTCGCGGACTGCCGGCCCGCGGCGGTCTGCACGGTCGACGCCCTCGGCGACCGCGACCCGTCCGCCGAGCTCGACGCGCTGTGCGACGAGGCCGGTGTCACCCCGGCGGTGCGCTACCTCGTCGGGGACGAGCGCTCCGGCTGGACCGCCGTCCCGGGGCCGGAGGCCGCGGACGACACCGCGCTGCCGGCGTCCGCCGACCCCGCGGAGCCCGCGCTGCTGCTCTACACCTCCGGGACGACCGCCGCGCCGAAGGGCGCGCTGCTGTCGCACCGGGCGGTCGTCGCGCACCTGGTCAACTTCCGCGACGCGCTCGGCGCCGGGGAGGACACCGTCACCCTGGCCGCGACACCGCTGTCGCACCTCGGCGGGTTCGTCGCCGCCGTCGTGTTCCCCGCGTTCCTGGGCGGGCGCTCGGTGGTGATGGCGGGCTGGCGGCCCGACGACGCCGTCGAGCTGATCGAGGCCGAGCGGGTCACCCTCATGATGGGGGCCACGGTGTTCGTGACCGACCTCGTCGAGCGCTACCGGGACCGTCCGGAGGGCCACCGCCTCGACACCTACGCCTGTGCCGGGGCGGCCATCGCGCCCGAGGTCGTCGACCGTGCCGCGGAGGTGGGCGTGCGGGTGGTGCGCGCCTACGGCATGACCGAGACCGCCGGGGTGCTCGCGATCGCGGCGGCCTCGGACTCCCTGGAGCGCCGCCGTGCCTGGGACGGCAGGCTGCTGCGCGGCATGGAGATGACCGTCGTCGACGACGACGGCGCGCTCGTCCCGCCCGGCACCGTGGGCCGGCTGCGGATCCGCGGGCCGCAGCTGCTCGACCGCTACACCGACCCGGTCGTCACCGCCGAGCAGATCGACGCCGACGGCTGGTTCCTCCCCGGCGACGTCGGCCGCGTCGACGACGAGGGCTGGGTCCAGATCGCCGGACGCACCAAGGACATCGTCAACCGCGGCGGCGAGAAGTTCTCCACGATGGACATCGAGCTCGCGGTCGCCTCCGCCCCGGGCGTGCGGCGGGTCGCGGTCACCGCGGTGCCCGACGAGCGCCTCGGCGAGGCCGTCGGCGCCTGGGTGGTCCTCGACGACGACGCCCGCGCCGCCGGCGTCGCCCCGTTGCTGGAGCACCTGGCCGCCCAGAAGCTCGCCCGCGCGAAGACACCCGTCGAGTGGCACCTCGTCGCCGAGATCCCGGCCACCGCCAGCGGGAAGATCCAGAAGCACGCGCTCGCCGGGCTCACCGACCTCGAGCTGTGGCACGCCCACCGGCCGGCCCGGGCGTGACCGCGGTGTTCGAGGACGGGACCGTCGCGCTGGTCACCGGCGCCGGACGCGGGCTGGGCGCGGAGTACGCGACCGCACTGGCCGCGGCCGGGGCGACGGTCGCCGTGCACGCCCGCACCGCGCGGGCCGCGGGTGCCGTCGCCGACCGGATCCGGGACACGGGCGGGCGCGCGCACCCGGTCGTCGGGGACGCGCGCGACGGCCGTGCCCTGGTCGGGGACTGCGTCGCGGCGCTCGGCCGGCTCGACGTGCTCGTGGTCAACGCGGGCGGGCTGCGCGACCGCGGGGTGTCCCGGCTGACCGACGACGACTTCGACGAGGTCGTCGACGTGCACCTGCGCGGCAGCTGGACCGCCTGCTCGGCGGCCTGGCCGCACCTGCGCGAACGCGGCGGCGCCGTCGTGCTCACCACCTCCGGCGCGGGGCTGCACGGCAACCCCGGCCAGGCCGCCTACGCCGCGGCGAAGGCCGGGGTGGTCGGGCTCGCCCGCACCCTGGCCGCGGAGGGCTCGCGGCACGGGATCCGGGTCAACGCCGTCGCACCGATGGCGCTGACCTCCATGACCGCCGAGGTGTTCCGCGACCGACCGGCGCAGGCACTGCGGGCGGCCGACGTGGCCCCGGTCGTCGTTGCGCTCGCGCTGCCCTCCTGCCCGCTGACCGGCGAGGTCGTCGAGACCGGCGGCGGCTGGGCCTCGGTGCTGCGCTGGGAGCGCTCCGAGGGGGTGCGTTTCACCCGCCCCGACGGGCCGCCACCGGCCGTCGCCGACGTCGCCGCGCACTGGGGCGGGATCACCGACCTGGTGGGCCGCCCGTCCGACCGTCCGACCACGACCGCGGACTCGCTCGCCGCCGCGTGCGATCCGTTCCGCGGGACGACCGCGCTGCGCGCCGGCTCCGAGTCCTGCCACTGATCCCCCACCCCCACCCCCACCCCCACCCCGAGAGGAACCCCCGTGACCGAGTACCGCTACCTGCTGACCTCCGTCGAGGACGGCGTCGGCATCCTGCAGCTGAACCACCCCGAGAAGCGCAACGCGCTGGGCTGGGAGCTGCACGAGGAGATCGTGGCAGCGCTCGCCGAGTGGGCCGAGGACGACGAGGTCGCCTGCGTCCTGATGATCGGCGACGAGGAGATCTTCTGCGCCGGCTGGGCGCTGGACGTGCTGCAGGACACCAGCGGGGACGCCCGCACCCGGTTCACCGACCTCGCCTACAAGCTCATGGTCGCGATCTACGACTACCGCAAGCCGACCGTGGCCGCCGTCGCCGGCGTCGCACCCGGCTACGGCATGGACCTGGCCAACATGTGCGACATCACGATCGCCTCGGAGAACGCCGCGTTCGGCTCGACCCAGGTCAAGTACGCGATGAACGGCTTCTACCACGCGATCCTGCGCAAGACGAACACCCAGCGGGCCCGCAGGATGTTCTTCACCGGCGACCCGATCGACGCCCACGAGGCCCTGCGCTGCGGGCTCGTCGACGAGGTCGTCCCGGTCGGGACGCTGCGCTCCTCGGCGCTGACGCTCGCGAAGCAGATCGCCGAGAACGGCGCCGAGCTGACCACGGTGCTCAAGGAGGTGGCGCTGCGCGCCGGGCACATGGACCACGTCGCAGCGACCGCCTACGAGCTGCGCGTCACCCACGACCTGCTGCAGCGCGGGCTGTTCACCCGCCGCATCGCCGAGGGCCTGGACCGGCTGCGGTCCGGGGCCAGCAAGGCCACCGAGCGACTGACCCGCCGCAGCTGAGGCGAGCGGCAGCCGAGACCGACCCCCCGGAGCCGAGATGACGTCCCCGCCGACCTCCCCCACCCCGTCCCGCACGACACCGCACCCCACCGACCCCGGGTTCGCCCTGGCCTACGGGATCGCCTGGAGCGACGACCCCGACGCGCTGCTGGAGTTCTTCGCCCCGGACGGGGTGTACCGCGACATCGCGCTCGACGGCACCTACCGCGGCCGCGGGGAGGTCGGCCGCTTCCACCGGTTCATGCTCTCCTTCGCCCCCGACTCGCACATCGAGTTCGGCGAGACGTGGGCGACCGGCGGTGGGCTCACCTCGCGCTGGGTGTGGTCGGGCACCGTCCGCGGCCCGCTGGAGCTGCGCACCGGTGAGGTCGTCGACGTGACCGGTGCCCGGTTCTCGGTGCCGGGCGTCGCCGTCTGCACCTACGACGACGACGGCCTGCTCACCGGTCACGACGACTACTGGGACCTCGCAACGGTGCTGCACCAGGTCGGCGCCCGCATCACCTCGCCGACCGGCTGAGGCCCGCGGTCGGGCCGGGGCCCGGTCGCCCGGCGGCGAGGGGCCCCGGCCGGACCTCAGCCGGCCGCGCCGAGCCCCGCCAGCCGACCCGCGATGAGCTGCTCGGCCTCGGTGACGATGCGCTCGATCAGCTCCGCGCAGGTCGGGACGTCGCGGATGATCCCCTGCACCATCCCGACCGACCAGATGCCGGCGTCGAGGTCACCGGTCTCGTAGACCGTCGCCCCGCGGCTGCCCGCGACGAGGTGGCGGATGTCCTCGAACCGGGCACCGGCGGCGAGCTTCTCCACCACCTCCCGGGAGACCGCGTTGGCCGCGACCCGGGCGGTGTTGCGCAGCTCGCGGAAGATGAGGGTGGTGTCGCGCTCGCCGGCCTCGACGATGCGGGCCTTCACCGCGTCGTGCACCCCCGACTCCTGCGTGCACAGGAAGCGGGTGCCCATGTTGACCCCGTCCGCGCCGAGTGCCAGCGCCGCGACCAGACCGCGGGCGTCGGCGATGCCGCCCGAGGCGATGAACGGGATCTCCAGGACGTCGGCCGCGGCGGGCAGCAGGACCAGCCCGGGGACGTCGTCCTCGCCGGGGTGGCCGGCACACTCGAAGCCGTCGATGGACAGCGCGTCCACCCCCAGGTCCTGCGCCTTCACCGCGTGCCGGACCGAGGTGCACTTGTGGACGACGACGATCCCCGCGTCGTGCAGCGGCCCGAGGTGGTCCACCGGGTTCGCCCCGGCGGTCTCCACGACCGGGACGCCCTCCTCGATGATCACCTGCCGGTACTCGGCGTAGGGCGGGGCGTCGATCGTCGGCAGGATCGTCAGGTTGACGCCGAACGGGGCGTCGGTCAGCTCCCGGCAGTGCCGGATCTCCGCACGCAGGTCCTCCGGGGTCGGTTGGGTCAGCGCGGTCAGGAACCCGAGCCCACCCGCCTCGGCGACGGCGGCGACGAGCGGCGCCCGGCCCACCCACTGCATGCCTCCCTGCACGACGGGGTGACGCACCCCGACGAGTTCGGTGAACCGTGTCCGCATCGACGTCTCCTTCGAACCACCACCCGGGGCCGTTGCCCCCCATAGGCAGTTAATCTAGGTTAGAAACATAAGGCGTCACAGGCGACACCGGAGGGATCACATGGACGTTCAGGGACTGCGCTGCCTGGTCACGGGCACCGCGTCGGGCATCGGTGACGCTGTCACGCGCCAACTGGTCGAGGGCGGCGCCTCCGTCGTCAGCCTCGACCGCAACAAGCCCTCCGCGGAGGTGGCGCAGCACGTCGAGGTCGACCTCGCCGACGCCGCGAGCATCGACTCGGCGCTGGCGCAGATCGAGGGCACCTTCGACGTCCTCGCCAACGTCGCGGGCATCCCCGGCACCGCGCCCGCCGACCTGGTCTTCCGGGTCAACTTCCTCGGCATGCGGCACCTGACCGAGGCCGTGTTCGAGCGGATGAACCCCGGCGGCTCGATCGTCGTGGTCTCCTCGACGGCCGGGTTCGGCTGGCCGGCCCGCCTGGAGACCCTGCGCGAGGTGCTCGCCACCGAGTCGATGGACGAGGGCGCGGCCTGGTTCGCGGAGCACCCGCAGCAGGGCAACGCCTACAACTTCTCCAAGGAGGCCGCGACCGTCTACTGCCTGGCCATGGGCGGCGCGGTGCGGGAGATGAACGAGCTGCGGATCAACGCCGTGCTCCCGGGCCCGGTGGAGACCCCGATCCTCGCCGACTTCGAGGAGAGCATGGGCAAGGACACCCTGGACGGGGTCAAGGCCTTCCTGGGGCGGCACGCGACCGTCGACGACATCGCGCCCGCCGTGGTGTTCCTGGCCTCGCGCGGCTCGCGCTGGCTCAACGGCTCGACGATCACCGCCGACGGCGGCATCACCGGCGCCGTCGCCGCCGGGCTGGTCCCGGCCCCCGAGATCTGAGACCGGACCGGCCGGTGGGCGCCGTGCTGGCGGCGCCCACCGGCCGGCGTCGTCCGAGGTCGTCCGAGGTCGTCAGGGGCCGTCAGGGGCCGTCAGTGCTCGGCGGGGACGGCCTCGACCATCGGGCGCCACCGGTCCGCCGTCGCGCCCCGCCAGCGTGGGCGCGGCGACGTGGTGGTGGCGCTCCAACGCCGGCAGGACCGGCCGCCGGGCCCGCCACGACGACGTCGCGCCGTGCAGCAGGACCATCGGCGTGCCGGACCCGCCGACGTGCACGGGCTCGGCGGGGATCCGGGTCAGAAGAACCTCCGGAGCAGGGCCATCTTCCGGTCGGTGTAGGGCGGGTACATCAGCGACGGGTCCGGCTTGGCCGGCTTGTCCAGCACCGCCTTGCGGTGGCTGAACGCGTGGAAGCCCCACTCGCCGTGGTAGGCGCCCATCCCGCTGTTGCCCACACCGCCGAAGGGCAGCTGCGGGACGAGGCAGTGCATGGCCAGGTGGTTGACCACCACGCCGCCCGAGCTCGTCCCGGCGAGCACCCGCTCCTTGACCGCCTTGGACCCGGTGAACAGGTACAGGCCCAGCGGCTTGGGGCGGTCGTTGACGAAGCGCAGCGCCTCGTCGACGGAGCTCACGGTGAGCACCGGCAGGATCGGGCCGAAGATCTCGTCGGCCATCACCGCCGAGTCCGGCGACGGGTCGACCAGCACGGTCGGCTCGATCGCGTGCGAGGCCGCGTCGGTGCCACCGCCGAGCGCGACGGTCCCGCCGTGGTCGTCGAGCAGGCCCGCGATCCGGGCGAACTGCCGGTCGTCGACGATCGGCTGGGTGGCGGGTTCCCCGGCGCGGAACTCCCGCACGGTCGCGACGATCCCCGCGACCAGGCGGTCCCGCACCGACTCCTCGACCAGCACGTAGTCCGGTGCGATGCAGGTCTGCCCGGAGTTCAGCAGCTTCACCCAGGCGATCCGGCGGGCCGCGACGTCGATGTCGGCGTCGGCGGTCACGATCACCGGGCTCTTGCCGCCCAGCTCCAGCACCACCGGCGTCAGGTGCTCGGCCGCGGCGGCCATCACCTTCTTGCCGATCCCCGGGCCGCCGGTGAAGAACGCCAGGTCCAGGCCCTGCGCGAGCAGCGCCTGGGTGACCGCGGCGTCGCCCTCCAGCACGGCGACCGCGTCCGGGTCCAGGTACTCCGGGATCAGCCGGGCCATCAGCGCGGAGGTGGCCGGGGCGTGCTCGGACGGCTTGACCACCGCGGTGTTGCCGGCCGCGACCGCGGCCACCAGCGGACCGAGCGTCAGGTAGACCGGGTAGTTCCACGGCCCGATGACCAGCACCGTGCCCAGCGGCTCGTACTGGTAGAAGCCGCGGCCGGGCAGCATGGACAGCGGCAGCGAGGTGCGTCGCCGGCGCATCCAGCGCTTGAGGTGCTTGCGGGCGTAGGCGGCCTCGGCCGCGGTGGAGGCGATGTCGCCGAGCCAGGCGTAGGGCGCGGGGCGGCCCAGGTCCTGCGCGAGCGCGGCGGCGATGTCCGGCTCGCGCTCGGCGACCATCCGCTCGATGCCGTGCAGCTGGCGGCGCCGCCAGGCGAGCGGCCGGGTCCGGCCGGACTCGAAGGTCCGGCGCAGGCGGGCGACGGTGGCCGCGGCGTCCGTGGCGTCCGTGGCATCCGTGGCGTCCGTGGCGTTCGTGGCCTCGGGGGACGTGCTGTCGGTGACGGTCACGGCCGCCTCACCCGACCGGGTTCGTGCCGACGACGGCACCGTCGAGGTCGACGATCTCGGCGAACCGGTCACCGACCTGGTCGATGGTCGGGACCTCCGCGAAGGTCACGCCCTTGCTGCGGAACTGCGCGACGCGGTGCACCTCGCCGCCACCGACGACCAGGACGCTGCCGGTCTCGGTGCACTCGTCGGTCAGCAGGTAGCCGACGACCGGGGCGACGTGCGCCGGGTCGAGCTTCGCGAGCACCTCCGGCGGCGCGATGTCGGAGGTCATCCGGGTCGCCGCCATCGGCGCGATCGCGTTCGCGGTGATGCCGCGCTTGCGGCCCTCGATGGCCAGGGTGTTGATGAGCCCGATGAGCCCGCCCTTGGCGGCGCCGTAGTTAGCCTGCCCGAAGTTGCCGTAGATCCCCGAGGTCGAGGTGGCGACGACGATCCGGCCGTGGCCCTGCTCGCGCAGGTGCGGCCAGGCCGCGTGGATCACGTGGTAGGCGCCGTAGAGGTGCACGCGCTGCACGGCGTCCCAGTCGTCGTCGGTCATCGAGTGGAACGACCTGTCCCGCAGGATGCCGGCGTTCGCCACGACGCCGTCGATGCGGCCGTAGGCCTCCAGCGCGGTCGTGACGACCGCGGCGCCGCCCTCGGACGTGGCCACGCTGTCGTGGTTCGCCGTGGCCTCGCCACCCTCGGCCCGGATCTCGGCGACGACGGCGTCCGCGGCGCTCGATCCGCTGCCGCTGCCGTCCGGCGACCCACCGAGGTCGTTGACGACGACCTTCGCACCCGCCCGCGCCAGCACCAGCGCGTACTCGCGGCCCAGGCCGTTGCCCGCCCCGGTGATCGCGACGACGCGTCCCTCGACTCCTGCCATGCCTGCCGAACTCCTTCGTAGTGGGGGTGGACGGCCGCGTCAGCGGCCGGTGAACCGGGGCCGGCGCCGTTCGAGCACGGCGGCGAGCCCCTCGCGGGCGTCCGCGGTGCCGGACAGCTCGGAGACCGTGCGGGCCTCCTCCGGCAGCTGGGCCTCGACCCGGGCGCCGAGCCCGGACCAGACCAGCCGCTTGACGGCACCGAGCGCACGCGGCGCGCCGGCGGCCAGGGTGCGGGCGACGGCGAGCGCCTCGTCGTGCAGCGCGTCGTCGGCGACGACCCGGGTGATCAGCCCGATCTCGACGGCCTCGGCGGCGGTCAGCGTGGGGTTGAGCAGCAGGATCTCCATCGCCTTGCGCAGCCCCACGAGCTGGGGCAGCGTCACCGACGAGCCCGCGTCGGGTGCCATGGCGACCCGTGCGGCGCCCGACATGAACTTCGCCGATTCTCCGGCGAGCACGATGTCGGAGGCGCACACCAGGCCCAGTCCCCCGCCGCCCGCGGCGAACCCGTGCACCGCCGTGACGACCGGGACGGGCAGCGCCAGCAGGGCCTGCGCGACGTTCTGCAGCCAGGCGGTGGCCTCGCGCAGGTAGTCCGGGAGCGCCTCGCCCTCGGCGGCGAAGGTCTTCACGTCACCGCCGGCGCAGAAGTGCGGGCCCTCGCCGGTCAGCAGGAGCACCCGCAGGCCTGCCTGCCCGGTGGCGGTCATGACGGCGTCGTAGAGCGCGCGCAGGAACGGCACGTTCATGCCGTTGGCGGCCTCGGGGCGGTTGAGTCGCAGCCGGCCGACGCCGTCCTCGTCGAGGTCGAACAGGACCAGCTGGTCGGTGACGGTCACGTGCGTGTCCTTCCGGTGAAGCGGCCGATGCCCGCACCGGCCCGTTCCCCGTCCAGGTGGGCGAGGGTGGCGGCGGTCTCGGCGGACAGGCCGTCGCCCAGCGGGCCGTCCAGCCCGCCGCGCACGAGCTGCTTGATCCGGGCCAGCGCGCCGGGGTCCTTGCCGAGCAGATTGACGACGGTGTTCTCGACGAGGGCCTCGAACCCGTCGGCCGGGGCGCAGGCGTAGGCGATCCCCCAGTCGACGGCGTCACGGCCCGAGAGCCGGTCGCCGAGCAGGATGTGCCCGAGCGCGCGTGGGGTCCCCACGATGCGGGGCAGCCGCTGCGACCCGCCACCGCCGGGGATCATGCCGAAGTTGGCGTGGTTGTCGGCGAGCACCGCGTCCTCGCGGACGAGCGCGATGTCGACGGACTGGACCAGCTCGAAGCCGCCGGCCATCGCGTAGCCCTCCACGGCGGCGACGACCGGGACCGGCAGGTCCGCGATCAGCTGGCACGCACCGACGAAGGTCTCGAACAGCGGTCGCAGCGCCTCCGGGCCGTCCTCGCGCAGCCGGGAGACCTCGTGGAAGTCCCCGCCCGCGCAGAAGTGCCCGCCCGCCCCGCGCACCACGACGACGTCGGCCTCGGCCGCGGCCGCCACCAGCGCCGCGTGCAGGGCGCCGGCCAGCGCGACGGTGATCGCGTTGCGCGCCTGCGGCCGGTTCAGCGTCAGGTGGGCGACGCGCCCGTCGGCGCGCTCCTCGATCCGGGACAGGACCGGTGCGGTGTCCGGGCCGGTGCCGGGATCGGTGCTCACGCGTCCTCCCGCCACCGGTCGGCCGACGGGTCGAGGAGCTTGTGCAGGTGTCCTTCGGGCAGCCACACCAGCGTCTCCAGCTCCAGCGCGTCGAGGTAGCGGACCCGGCCGGTGCGCAGGTCCTCGATGCGCAGCCGCCGGCTGTTCGCCTCGTCGTCGATGCGGACGGCGACCTCGGCGAACTCGTTGCCGACGATATCGGGACGGATCTCCATCAGACCAGGAACGCCAGCGTCGCGATCGCGCGGGCGTTGTCCACCAGCGCGACCTTCTTGTAGGACATCGCGAGCTCCCCGTCGACCACACGCAGCCGGTAGGTGTAGCGCCCGGCCCACAGCTGGGTGCCGCGCTCGCGGGACTCGACGAGCACGAAGTTGGCGCCGACCTCGGTGTCCCCGGTCTCGGGCACGGTACCGAGGATCTCCACGTTGGACACGACCCGGCGCAGCCGCGACGCAGGCACCTGGGAGTGCCGGCGCCCGGTGCGGTACTGGCGGATCCGGGTGGCGATCCGGTTGCGGTTGTCGTGGATGATCGACATCTGGGTCATGCGGTCGGCGTCGTCGTCGTTCGCGGGCACCCAGTAGAGGGCGTCCGGGGTCCAGAGCGCCTCCCAGTCGGAGTAGCGGTGCTCGTCGGCGTAGCGCGCCTCCCGGTACAGGAACTGCTCGACGGTGCGCAGGTCGAGCCCGGTGGCCGGCTCGGTGGTGGTCATCGCCCCTCCGTCATCAACCGCCGGTAGTGCGTCCAGAACCCGCGCATACCGGTCTCGTCGGTGGCCCCGCCGACGGTGAGGCCACGCTCGTCGGTGTACTCGCGCTCCGCGCCGCGCCGGATGTCGAGCCACTCCGGGCGCAGCTCGGCGACGCCTGCCTGGTTGCGCTCGTACATCTCGGTGTCGTCGGCGAGCAGCATCCCGGCCGGCCCGACCGACCCGATGCACTGCTGCAGCATCCGCTTGTTCATCTCCGGCGCGCCCTTGAGCTGCACCGCGGTGACGTGCTGCACGGTGAGGTCCGCGGCCAGCGGCTGGATGGTGAACAGCTGGATCTCGGCGATGAACAGGTTCGGGAAGATCATGACGTGGGGTCCGCCCTCGACCAGGATGTCGTGGGCGTCGGACCCGTAGGTCTCCCGCATCCGGGCCGCGTAGCGCGGGACCTTCTCCTCGGTCGTGCCGAACCAGCCCAGCGGGACGCCGAGCCGGCGGAACTCCGGGCGCAGGTCGTTCTCGCTGTGCCCGCCACCGAGGTCGCGGGTCACCGCGGTCGACTTCTCGCCGTAGAGCGCCCCGATCCCGCTCTCCGCGACGCTGAAGATCGAGGCGTGCACGAACTGCGGGTGGTAGCCGTCGGTCTCGTTCTCCGCGAGGAGCTTCCAGTTCGCCTTCGCGCGGTGCTGCAGGAATCCGGCGGACAGCTCGACCTCCCCGTCCGGGGACAGCCGGACGAGCCGGTCGATCTCGCCCCTGGCCTCGCCGAGGTGCTCGTCGAGGGTGGGGCCGTCGGGGGCGAGGCTGCCGAAGACGAACCCCCGGTAGACCCCGACCCGGGGGACCCGGCCGAGGCCGAGGTCCAGCTTCCCGCGGCCGCCGTACCCCTGCGGGAACGGGTAGCCGAGCATCCGGCCGTCGTTGCGGTAGGTCCAGCCGTGGTACGGGCAGCGGAACGAGCTGGAGTTGCCCGACCGCGCCTCGCAGACCAGGTTGCCGCGGTGCGCGCACCGGTTGAGCAGCAGGTGCACCTCGCCGTCGGCGGTGCGGGTCATGATGACGTCCTGCGGTCCGATGGACTTGCGGACGTAGTCGTTCGGCTCGGCGATCTCGCTGACGTGGCCGACGTAGACCCAGGTGCGGTACCAGATGCGCTCCAGCTCGTCGGCGAAGATCTCCGGCGAGTTGTAGAGCGACCCGTGCACCTGCCGGGGCCGGATCAGCTCGTCGTACGGCGCCGCCGGTGGGCGCGGGGCGCGCGCGGCACCGGTGGGGGCGCTCGGCATCACGGTCGTTCCTCTCGTGTCTGGCGGATCAGGGGTAGAGCCGGCCGACGCTCTCGATCACGCAGGCGGGCTTCGGCGAGCTCTAGACCTCGATCGTCGAGCGGGTGGTGACCTCCACGAAGCCCTCTCCGCGGCGCACCGAGGCGATCTCGGCGGCGAGGCGGACCTTGGAGCCCACCGGGACCGGCGAGGGGAACCGGACCTTGTTCAGGCCGTAGTTGATCCCCATCCGCACGTCGTCGACGCGGTAGAGCTCGTTCAGCAGCCGGGGCAGCAGCGACAGGGTGAGGAACCCGTGCGCGATCGTCCGACCGAACGGGCCGGACGCCGCCCGCTCGGGGTCGGTGTGGATCCACTGGTGGTCGCCGGTCGCCTCGGCGAACAGGTCGACCTGACGCTGGTCGATCTCGACCCAGTCGGTCGGGCCGAACGACTCGCCCTCGGCGGCGGCCAGGGCGTCGATGCCCGCGAAGACCTTCGTCACGGCTCAGCCCTCGATCCGCAGGGCCTCGGTGGGGCAGGCCCGGCAGGCCTCCTCCAGCTCACCCCGCTGCGAGTCGTCGGCCTGCTCCTGGAGCAGGTTCAGCGAACCGTCGTCGGCGACCTCGAAGAAGTCGGGGGCCAGGGACTCGCAGAGCCCCAGCCCGGTGCACTTGTCGTAGTCGACCACCACGCGCACGAGTGGTACCTCCTTCACGGGTTGAGCGTGCACGGCATCGACTTGACGCCGTCCACGAAGTTGCCGACGAGCTGGACGGGCTCACCGGTACGCAGGTCGGGCACCCGGCGCAGCAGCTCCCCGAACAGCGAGCGCAGCTGGGTGCGGGCGAGCATGTTGCCCATGCAGAAGTGCGGCCCGCCGCCGCCGAAGCCGACGTGTGGGTTCGGGGAACGGGTGACGTCGAAGGTGTAGGGCTCGGTGAAGACCCGCTCGTCGCGGTTGCCCGAGGCGTAGAACATCACGACCCAGTCGCCGGCCCGGATCCGTTGCCCGTGCAGCTCGACGTCGCGGGTGGCGACCCGGCGGAAGGTCATCACCGGGCTGGCCCACCGGACGAACTCGTCGACGGCGGTGTTCAGCGTGCCGTCGGGGTCGGCCTGCAGGATCTTGCGCTGGTCCGGGAAGCGGGTGAGCGCCTCCATGGTGCGGCTGATGGTGTTGCGGGTGGTGTCGTTGCCGGCGACCGACAGCAGGACGAAGAACGCCGCGATCTCCTCCTCCGACAGCCGCTCGCCGTCGACCTCGGCCTGCACCAGCGAGGTCATGAGGTCGTCGCGGGGGTTCTCCCGGCGGTCGTCGGCCAGCTCCAGGCCGATCGTGATGAGGGTGACCAGCGACTGGTTGAGCAGGTCCGCGGGCTCCAGCCCGGCGCGCACGTCGGCGTCGGCCCACGACACCATGCCGTCGGCGGCGTGCGCGGCGTCCTCCCGGCGCTCGACGGGCAGGCCGCACATCTCGTAGATCGTCCACATCGGCAGCCGTCGCGAGACCTGGTCCACGAAGTCGCAGTCCCCGGTGGCGATCAGGTCGTCGACGATGCGGCGGGCCTGGTCGGCGATCTGTGCCTCGATCTGCTTCACCCGGCGCGGGGTGAACGCCGCGCTCACCAGGCGGCGCAGCTGGGTGTGCCGGGGGGCGTCGGTCGCGAGGAACGAGCTGGCCGCCTCGAGGATGTCCGACGGCACGTCCTCGATCATCACGCCCTGACCGGAGCAGAAGGTCTCCGGGTCCTTGCTGACGGCCGCGATGTCGGCGTGCCGGGTGATCGCCCAGAACCCGGCGTCGTCCTCCTGGGGCAGCATCGAGCCCTCGGCCGGACGCTGCCAGCTGACCGGCCGCTCGTCGCGGAGCACACGCAGGCGTTCCTCGCGGCCCTCCGGCGTGAGCGACCAGAACTCCAGCGATCCCACCGACACCGCGTCGTGGTCGGGTCGGGTCTGCACCATTGCTCCCCCAGGGACGGTCTCGATTCTAACATCGATTAATCTAGCGGGAAGGACATCACGAGCGCCGACCCGGTGTCAAGACGGCGACGTCGGAGGCGGTCGAGTGTTTAATCCCGCGTCGAAAGACCGGGTGGAACGAGGAGGGGCGGCGATGGATCTGGGACTGCGCGACGCACGGGTGGTCGTCACCGGGGCCGGGGCCAACATCGGGCGCGGCATCGCCCAGGTCCTGGCCCGCGAGGGAGCCAGGGTGCTGGTCGTCGACATCGACGGCGAGCAGGCCGGGTGCGTCGCCGAGGAGCTGCCCGGGCTCGGCGCGCCGGACGCGTTCGCCCTGGCCACCGACCTGACCGCCGAGGGCGCTGGCGCCGCGGTGACCACCGCCGCCCTGGACGCCTGGGGCGGGGTGGACGTGCTGGTCAACAACGCCGGCTGGAGCAGGCCCGGCTGGTTCGCCGAGCAGACCGACCGCGACCTGTGGCGACGCACCGTCGAGGTGAACCTGTTCGCCGCGATCGACTGCACCCAGGCCGTCCTGGGACCGATGCGCGAGGCCGGGCGGGGTGCGGTCGTGTTCCTGTCCAGCGACGCCGCCTACGGGGCGGTCCGCCAGGGCATCTACGGCGGCACCAAGGCGGCGCTGATCTCGCTCGCCCGCACCGTGGCCAGGGAGAACGGCCGGTTCGGGATCCGCAGCAACGTCGTCGCACCGGGCCTGGTCCTGCCACCGGAGGACGAGCAGGTCGGCCCGAGCTCGGTGTGGGCGGGCGGCGCGGACTCGCTGTTCGCCCCCAAGGCCGTCGACGCCATCGTGGCGACCCAGGCGCTGCGCCGGCGCACGACACCGACCGACGTCGGGAACGCGGTCGCCTGGCTGGCCTCGGAGACGGCCGCGTTCCAGGTCACCGGGCAGGTGGTCGCCGTCGGCGGCGGGTCGTCGATGCCGTGACGCGGGGCCCACGTTGACGACGCCGACCCGCTTTACCTATTCTCGATTAGAAAATATCCCGGGTCACGAGGAGACACGATGCCCAGCTCGCTGATCGTCGCCGACACCGAGGAGCGTGCGGCGCTGCGCGACGCGGTCGCGACCCTGGTCGGCCGCTACGGCCACGACTACTTCATGCGCAAGGCCGCGGCCCACGAGGAGCCGACCGAGCTCTGGAAGGAGCTCGGCGCGGCCGGTTTCCTGGGCTTGCACCTGTCCGAGGCCTACGGCGGGGGCGGCGGCACCATGGCCGACCTGGCCGTCGTCGTCGAGGAGTCCTCGACCCAGGGCGTCCCGCTGCTGATGATGGTCATCTCCCCCGCGATCTGCGGCACCATCATCGACACGCACGGCTCGCACGAGCTCAAGTCGCGCTGGCTGCCCGGCATCGCCGACGGCTCGCTGAAGATGGCCTTCGCCATCACCGAGCCCGACGCCGGGTCCAACAGCCACGAGATCACCACCACCGCCCACCCCGACGGCGACGGCTGGCGGCTCCGCGGCCAGAAGTACTGGACCTCGGGCATCGACGAGGCCGACGCGGTCCTCGTGGTGACCCGCGCGCCCGAGGCGGGACCGAACGGCCGCCACCCGCTGTCGCTGTTCGTGGTGCCGACCGACACCGAGGGGCTGACCTGGCAGACGATCCCGGCCGCACTGCAGCAGCCCGAGCACCAGTTCACCGTGTTCTTCGACGACGTCCGGGTGGGCCCCGAGGCGCTGATCGGCGAGGAGGGCAACGGCCTGCGCCAGGTGTTCGCCGGGCTCAACCCGGAGCGGATCACCGCGGCCTGCATCTCCAACGGCATCGCCCGCTACGCCCTGGAGAAGGCGTGCGGCTACGCCCGCGACCGGCAGGTGTGGGGCGTGCCGATCGGGTCGCACCAGGGCGTCGCGCACCCGCTGGCCGAGGCCTACATCGGGACCCAGCTCTCGCGGCTGATGGCCTACCGCGCCGCCGAGCTCTACGACGCCGGCGTCGACGCGGCCGAGGCGTCGAACATCGCCAAGTTCGCCGCCGCCGACTCCTCGCTGCGCACCCTGGACCAGGCGATGCAGGCCCACGGCGGGAACGGCATGTCCCTGGAGTACGGCCTGGCCGACCTGTGGTTCGTGGCCCGGATGCTCAAGACCGCACCGGTCAGCCGGGAGATGGTGCTCAACTTCGTCGCCCAGCGCAGCCTGGGCCTGCCGGCGTCCTACTGACCCGATGACCCGTGCCGAGAGCGCCCGCTCCCCCGGGTCCCGCGCCGAGGGCGCGCGAGGTTCGGGGGAGAAGGCGGCGCGGACCCGGCGCCGGATCCTGGACGCGACGGCGTCACTGCTGGCGACCCGCGGGTACGCGGGGACCCGGTTGTCCGACGTCGCGCGGCTGGCCGGGGTCCGGCCTCCGGCGATCTACTACTACGTCGACTCCCGCGAGGACCTGGTCGAGCAGGTCGTCGTCGCGGGGATGGTGCGCAACCTGGAACACGTGCGGGCCCGGGTGCAGGAGCTGCCCCCCACGGCGAGCGCGATGGACCGGATCTGCTGCGCCGTCGAGGCCCACCTGCAGGCCGTGCTGCGGATCTCCGACTACACCGTCGCGGCGGTGCGCACCACAGCGCAGCTGCCCCCGCAGGTGCGGGACCGCCAGCTCACCGAGCAGCAGCGCTACGTGGACTTCTGGCGCGAGCTCGTCGAGGCCGCCCGGGTCTCGGGTGAGCTGCGGCCCGAGCTCGACCCCCGCGCGGCACGGATGCTCGTGCTGGGCGCGCTCAACTGGGCGTGCGAGTGGTGGAGCCCCGGGCGTGGCTCCCTGCGGTCGCTGGTCCGTACGGCGCAGACCATCGTCCGGCGGGGCCTGACGGCTCCGGCCGGCGGTTGACGTCCGCCATTTCTTATCTAGATTCGGTTCATCCCGTGACCTGCATCGTCGGAGGCCGTATGAGCACGTCCGTCAGCCCGCAGCCCACCGCGCTCCGGCGCGCCGAATGGTTGGAGGGCCCCGGCCCCGGGTTGCTCGAGAGCACCGTCGGCGGACTGCTGCGCGAGCAGGCCGCCGCCCGCCCGGACACCGTCGCCCTGGTCGCGACCCGGCACGACGGGACACCGGGCCGGTGGACCTACGCCGAGCTGCTCGACGAGGCGAGCCGCGTCGCCGGCACCCTGCACGAGCTCGCCGGCCCCAGCGGCAACGTCGCGATCTGGGCGCCGAACATCGCCGAGTGGACGATCGTGCAGTACGCGGCGGGCCTCGCCGGCGTCGTGCTGGTGGCGCTCAACCCGGCCCTGCGCCCCGGGGAGCTCGAGTACGCCCTCACCCTGTCCCGTTCCACCGTGCTGCTGCACGCCGACCGGGTGCGCAGCCACGACCTGACCGGCGTCGTCGCCGAGGTCGCCCCCCGGGTGCCGGGACTCGCCCACGTCGTCAGCCTGTCCGACACCGACCGGCTGCACGGGGCCCCGCTCGACGGCGGGTCCCCCGACGCCGCGGACCGCAGCAGCCCGGACGCCCCGGCCATGATGCAGTTCACCTCCGGCACGACCGGCCGCCCCAAGGGGGTGCTGCTGGCGCACCGCTCGCTGCTGAACAACGCGCGGCTGACCATGCACACCGCGCAGGCCCGCGAGGGGGCCGTCGCGGTCGCCCCGCTGCCGACCTTCCACACCGCGGGCTGCGTGATCTCCACCCTCGGCCCGGCGGTGCTCGGCGGCACGATGGTGCTGATCGAGAAGTTCACCCCCGCGGCGGTGCTCGACGCGATCCGCGCGGAGGGCGCCTCGATCCTGATGAGCGTGCCGACGGTGCTCGGGGCGGTGCTGCAGGAGGCCCGCGGCCGTGGCGAGGCCGCGCCGCCGCTGGACACCGTCCTGGTCGGTGCCGCGACCGCGCCCGGGACGCTGATCACCGGGGTCCGGGAGACGTTCGGGGCGTTCGTGCACAACCTGTACGGCCAGACCGAGCTCTCCCCCGTGCTGAGCCTGACCCGGCGGTCGGACGGCGAGGACGACCTCGTCCGCTCCGTCGGCCGCCCGCTGCCGCACACCGGGGCCCGGATCGTCGACCCGGCGACCGGCGAGGTGGTCGGCCTCGGCGTCGTCGGCGAGGTCTGCGCCCGCGGCTACAACCAGATGCTCTGCTACTACGACGCCCCGGAGGCCACGGCCGCGACCGTCGACGACGAGGGCTGGGTGCACACCGGCGACCTCGGGTCGATGGACGAGCGCGGGATGATCACGCTGACCGGCCGGCTCACGGAGCTCATCATCCGCGGTGGGGAGAACATCGCCCCCGCCGAGATCGAGATCGCGCTCGCCGAGCACCCGGCGGTCGCGGCGTCGGCGGTCGTCGGACTCCCCGACCCGAGCTGGGGCGAGATCGTCGCCGCGGCCGTGGTGACCCACGAGCCGCAGCCGGCCGGGTTCACCGACGAGCTGGCCGCACACTGCCTCGCCCGGCTCACCCCGTACAAGGTGCCGGTGCGCTGGTTCCTGGTCGACGAGCTGCCGATGACCCCGTCGGGCAAGGTGCAGAAGTTCGTGCTCCGCGACGAGCTGGGCGGCTGAGCCCCGCACCGGACGAGCGGCCGGGTCCCGGGCGGTGCGCCCGCGACCCGGCACTCATCCGCCCAGCACCTCGGCGGCGCGCCGGGCGAGCCGGAACTTCTGGATCTTGCCGGTGGGCGTGGTCGGCAGCTCCCCGGCGGTGGTCACCAGGACGTGCCGGGGCACCTTGAACCGCGCGAGCTTCTCCCGGCACAGGGCGAGCACAGCGTCCGGGTCGACGGTCGCGCCCGGCTCCGGGACGATCCAGACGCAGCCGACCTCGCCCCAGCGGTCGTCCGGGACGCCGACGGCGAACGCCTGGCTGATCCCCGGCTCACGGGTCAGCAGCTCCTCGATCTCCTTCGGCATCACCAGCTCGCCGCCGCTCTTGTAGAGCTCCTTGCTGCGGCCGGTGATCTCCAGGTAGCCGTCGTCGCGGACCCGGCCCAGGTCACCGGAGAACACCCGGCCGCCACGCAGCGCGGCCGCGGTCTCCTCCGGCTTGTCCCAGAACCCGAGCATGTGGGTGGGTCCGGACGAGACGAGCTCACCCTCCGCCCCGGCGGGCAGCTCCTCGCCGGTGAGCGGGTCGCAGGTCGTGTACGCGCAGAGGTCGCCGTCGCGGTCGGGCAGCCCGGCGACGCCGGCCCGCTTGACCCGGCCGACCGTCGTCGCGTGCCGCTCCAGCGGGTCCTCGGGCAGCGTCATCGTCATCGCGCCGCCGCACTCGGTCATCCCGTAGCCGGTGGTGACCTCGGCGATGCCCAGCTCGGCCCGCACCTTCTCCCACAGCCACACCGGCGCCGGCGCGGCGCCGGAGAGCAATGCGAACACCGAGGACAGGTCGCGCCCGGCCCGGGCGGGGGACTCGAGCAGGGCGACGGTCATCGTGGGCACGCAGAGGATCTCGGTGGCCCGGTGCCGCTCGATGCCCTCGACGTAGTCGGCCGCGGAGAACGCCAGGCGCGGCACGATCGCCCCACCGACGAACATGGCCGCGACCAGGCCCTCCACGTAGCCGAACATGTGGTAGCAGGGCAGCGAGAACAGGATCCGCCGCCCGTCCTCGAACGCGCGGGTCAACGCGGAGCCGCACCCCGTCCGCAGCACACCGTCGTGGGTGACCATGACGCCCTTGGGTGCGCCGGTGGTGCCCGAGGTGTAGAGGATGTCGCCCAGGTCCCCGGGGGTGGTGCCGGCCGTGCCGGCCGCGACCGGGGATCCGAGCGCGCCCAGCTCCTCGGCGGTCGTGACCCCGGGGCGCGCCGGGTGCACCGTGGGCAGCTGGACGACCGCGCGCAGGTCCGGCAGCTCCGCGGTGGGACCCTGCTCCCAGCCGGGCGCGACGTCGTCGAGCAGGGCCAAGTGGTCCAGGTCGCCGTAGCCGGTCATGGTGACGAGCACCGTGCACCGCGACTGACGCAGCACGTAGGCCAGCTCGTCGCGCCGGTAGAGGAAGTTGAACGGGATCGCCACCGCCCCGGCCCGCGCGACCGCGAACTTCAGCGGCACGAACTCCAGGTGGTTGGCCATGAGCAGGCCGACCCGGTCCCCGGGCCGCACGCCGAGCGCGGCCAGGCCGCCCGCGAGCCGGTCGGACCAGGCGACGGCCTCGGCGTAGGTCAGGGTGCGGTCGTCGGTGACGACCAGCGGGCGGTCGCCGAACTCGGCGGCGCAGTCGTCCAGGAAACCGTCGAGGGTCCGGGGGCGCCAGACCGGGTGGCGGGCCTCCAGGGCCGCTCGGCGGTCCGTGATCGGGGCGGGCATCGTCGACCTCCACGTCAAAGTTTAATCTGTCGTAGATTAGAGACGTCGGGCGCAGCGGACAATCGACCGTCCGGCGCACCGGATCAGGCCTGCCGGGCCGCCCCCGAGGCGAGCAGGGCGTCGACGTCCAGCCCGGCGGCGGCGAGCACCTCGCGGGTGTGACCGCCCCGCACCGGCGCCGGGCCGGGCGCGGCGACGGGATGCCCGGACAGGCGCGGCGCGGGTCCGGGCTGCAGCACCCCGTCGACCTCGACCACGCTCCCCCGGGCCGCGAGGTGCGGGGGGGCCGCTGCCTCGCGCAGGCCCAGGACCGGCGCGACGCAGGCGTCGGTGCCGTCGAACACCGCCGTCCACTCCGCGCGGGTCCGGGTGGCGAACCGTCCGGCGAGCGTGGCACGCAGGGCCGGCCAGCGGCTGCGGTCGTGCTGGTCCCGCGGGTCCACGACCTCGCACGGGATCTCCAGCAGACGCAGCAGCTCGGCGTAGAACTGCGGTTCGAGCGCACCGACCGCCATGTGACCGCCGTCGGAGGTGGCGTAGACGGCGTAGAACGGCGTGCCGCCGTCGAGCAGGTTGACCCCGCGCCGGTCCTCCCAGCGGCCGGAGCCGAGCAGGGTGTGGATCACGGCGAGCAGGTGCGAGGTGCCGTCGACGATCGCCGCGTCGACGACCTGGCCGCACCCGGTGCGTTCGGCCTCCAGCAGCGCCGCGAGCACACCGATCACGAGGTAGGTCGACCCGCCGCCGAAGTCGCCGAGCAGGTTGAGCGGGATCTGCGGGGGACCGTCGGCCGGGCCGATGGCGCCCAGCGCCCCGGTCAGGGCGATGTAGCCGACGTCGTGCCCGGCGGTGTGCGCCAGCGGCCCGTCCTGCCCCCAGCCGGTCATCCGCCCGTAGACCAGCCGCGGGTTGCGCTCCCACACCGCCTCCGGTCCAACCCCCAGACGTTCGGCGACCCCGGGCCGGTTGCCCTCGATCAGCACGTCCGCACCGGCGGCGAGGGCGAGCACCGCCTCGACCGCGTCGGGCCGCTTGAGGTCGAGCACCACCGAACGCTTGCCGCGCCCCAGCACGTCGGCGGGCGGCGGCGCGGTCGGCAGTGGCCCGGCCGACGGCCGGTCGACCCGGATCACATCGGCCCCGAGGTCGGCCAGTGCCATGCCGGCGAACGGCCCCGGCCCGATCCCGGCCAGCTCCACGACCGTCCGCCCGGCCAGCGGCCCCCGCTGCGTCCCACCCATGCCGCACCCTCCCGATATTTTTTCTTACTACGATTAAACAGTAGCCTGACGCCCGTGACCGACGCACCGGAGCGGGACCCAGCCACGGAGGGCGGCGCCGCGGAGCTCCCCGCCCCGCGCCCGGCGCCCACCCGGGAGCGGCTCCTGGACGCGGCGGCGGTGGTGCTCAACCGCAACGGCTACGCCGGGACCCGGCTGCTCGACATCGCCACCATCGCCGGCCTGCAGGCCCCGGCGATCTACTACCACTTCGCCTCGCGGGACGAGCTCATCGCCGAGGTGGTGCAGGTCGGGCTGCGCCGGGTGATGGCGCACGTGCACGGCGAGCTCGACGCACTGCCGCCGGACAGCTCGCCGATGGACCGCATCACCACCGCCGTGCGCGCACACCTGGAGATCGTGCTGCGGGACTCGGAGTACGCCTCGGCCGCGATCCGGCACGCCGCCCAGCTCCCGCCGGGCATCCGCGACGTCCAGCTCCGCGACCAGCGCCGCTACGGCACGCTGTGGCGGGGCCTGGTGGACTCCGCACGCGAAGCCGGCGAGGTGGATCCCGACCTGGACGCGCAGGCGGCCCGGATGCTGGTGATGGGGGCGCTGAACTGGGCCCCGGAGTGGTGGCGCCCGGAGCGCGGCGACCTCGCCGGGACCGTGGCGACCGCGCAGACCATCGTGCGCGAGGGGCTCTCACCGGACCGTTGACCCGTGCTTCGGATTAATTTACTCTCGATTAAAGAGTCGATCGAAGGAGATGACCCGTGCAGACGTCCGACACCGCGTTCGACGCGCTCGTGGTGGGCGCCGGCGCCGGTGGCCTGTTCGCCGCCGCCCGGCTGGCCCATGCCGGCTACCGCACCCTCGTCGTGGAGCGGCTCGACAAGGTGGGTGGGCGGGCGTCCACCACCGAGATCGACGGGTTCCTCGTCAACGACGGCGCGATCGTCATCGAGGTCGGTGGCATCACCGAGGAGACCTTCGCCGAGGTCGGCGCGGAGTTCGACATCCGCACCCCGAAGGTCCCGGTGCTCTACCGGGTGGGCGGCAAGAACCTCGACGTCACCCGCGGCGGCTGGGGCATGCTGCTGTCCCAGCTCACCCGGCAGGGCGCGAAGCTGCTCTCGGGCATCGGCGCCGCCCGCACCAACGACGACGCGCTGCCCGGCAGCGAGCTGTCCACCGCGGAGTGGGTCGGCAAGTACTCGAAGAACGCGGCCGTGCAGGGCGTGTTCCGCAACATGTGCGCCTCGGTGTTCGCCGTCGGGTCCGAGGAGCTGCCCGCTCGGGTGTTCCTCACCTACTTCACCCGCAAGTCGGCGTTCAAGAAGTTCGGGTTCTGCCCGGCCGGCACGATCGGGGTCTGGCAGTCGCTGGCGAACTCGGTGATCGGCAACGGCGGCCAGGTGTGGCTGTCGTCGGAGGTCGAGCGGCTGCACCTCGCCGACGGCCGGGTCACCGGTGCCACCGTCGTGCGCGACGGCGAGCGCGTCGAGGTCACCTGCCGGGTGGCCGTGAGCGACACCGGGCCCGCCGCGACCGTGGGCCTGGTCGGCGCGGAGAACCTCCCCGCGGACTACCGCGAGCAGGTCGCGGTCAAGGACCGGCCGTGCTCGATGATCGCGCTCAACTTCGCCAGCCGCGAGCGCCTGGTCGACGTGCCCGGCATGCTGCTGTTCTCCACGTCCGAGCGGCTCTGCTACGTCGCCAACTTCACCGACACCTGCCCGGAGATGGCGCCGGAGGGCTGGAACCTCTACGTCGCGGCCTCGGTGCCCAAGCCCTCGGTCGGCGACTTCGACGCCGACGCCGAGGTCGAGCTGCTGCGCACGGACCTGCGCGAGCAGATCCCCGGCTTCGACCGGGCCCGCACCCTGTCGGTCGCGGTCATGCGCGACGGGTGGCCCCCGCAGCGCGCGGTCGCGGGCTACGACCTGGGCCACGACACCCCGATCGCGAACCTGTGGAACGTCGGCGACGGGGTCAAGGAGTACGCCAACGGCGGCACCACCGCCTGCGCCGAGACCGCCAAGCTCGTCACCGAGAAGATCCTCGCGGAGTACCCGCTGACCGCGGCGGTCTGACCCCCGCCGCTCCCGGCCACTCCCGCACCCACGCGCCGCCACCCGCTCCCCGGGTGGCGGCGCGCAGAGCGTTCAGGACAGTGCATTCGGGACGGGGCGTTCAGGACGGGGCGTAGCGGCGCACGCCGTCCTCGCCGTCGTGTGCGACGAGCACGCCCGCGTCGACCAGCACGTCGAGGTGGGCAGCGATCTCCAGCACCGCGAGCGCGGCGTGCTCGGTCTCCAGCTGCGACAGGTGCCGCTCCCGCCGGGTCCACGGCAGGGCGGACGCGACCGCCCAGGCCGTCGTGTCCCCGGCCCGGACCCGCGCCGCGGCGGCGACCAGCCGCTGTTCGTGGTGGGCCAGCAGCTCGTCGACACGGGTGTGCACGCTGCGGGTGACCGGCCCGTGGGCCGGCAGCAGCAGGGAGTCGGGCAGGTCGCGGACCAGCCGCAGCGAGTCCAGGTAGCTGCGCAACGGCATCGGCTCGGGGGCACGTTCGTAGCCGATCGACGGCGTGATGTGCGGCAGCACGTGGTCCCCGGAGAACAGCGCGCCGCGCGCGGTGTCGCGCAGCACGACGTGCCCGCGGGTGTGCCCGGGGGTCGCCCGCACCTCCAGCTCGCCCTCGCCTGCGGTGACCAGGTCGCCGTCGTCGAGCCAGGCGTCGGGCATGCTCCACGGCGCCAGGTCGACGCGGTCGACCTCGGCGACGTGCCGGGCCAGGTCCCGGGCCAGGTCGGCCGCACCCGCCGCGGCCACCATGGCCGGCTGCGGCGCGGGGTGGGCCGCGCGGTCGCTCTGCGCCGCCACCGAGGGCTCCTCCCCGCGGCCGAGCACGACCCGGGTGCCGTGGGCGGAGCGCAGCGCGAGGGCCTGGGTGTAGTGGTCGTGGTGGGCGTGGGTGACGACGACCTGGGCGACGTCGGCCAGGGTGTATCCCAGGGCGCGCAGGCCGACCTCCAGCGCGTCGCCGTCGGCGTCGACCCAGCCGGAGTCGACCAGGGTCGGGCCGTCCGGCCCGTCGAGCACGTAGACGTTGACCGCCCGCAGCCCGTCCAGCGGCAACGGCAGCGGGATCCGGTGCACCCCCGGCAGCACGGGGTGCGCCCCCGGTTCGGTCCAGTCCTGCACCTGGTCGGCGAGCTCCACGGTCACATCGACCCCTCCTTCTTTCTAATCCTGATTCAAGGTAGTTTCGCGGACGTGACCCCGCGCTACGAGGACCTGCGGTACGAGACCGGCGACGGACTGGCACGGATCGAGCTGCACCGCCCGGACGCCCTGAACGCCTGGACCCCGCCATGGGCACCGAGCTGCTCGACGCGGTGCGTCGTGCGTCGGCCGACGACGCGGTCCGCGCGGTGCTCGTCACCGGGGCCGGCCGGGCGTTCTGCGCCGGTGCCGACGTGAAGAACCCCCGCGAGACGACCCCCGACGGCGATCCGGACCTGTCGACCCGGCTGCGCGAGATCTACAACCCCATCGTGCTGGCGGTGCGGGCGGCACCGAAGCCGTTCGTCGGGGCGGTGCAGGGGGCCTGCGCCGGGCTCGGGGTGTCCCTCGCCCTGTCCTGCGACCTGCTGCTGGCCGCCGAGGACGCCTACCTGCTGCTCGCCTTCGTCCGGATCGGGGTGATGCCCGACGGCGGGACCACGGCGTTCCTGGCCGAGCGGGTCGGGCTCGCCCGACCCGCGGAGCTCTGCATGCTCGGCGACCGGCTGCCCGCCGAGACCGCACACCGCTGGGGACTGGTGAACGCGGTGCACCCCGGCGAGCACCTGCACGCCGAGGCCGAGGCACTCGCCCGGCGCCTCGCCCAGGCGCCGACCGTCGCGCTGGCCAGCACCAAACAGGCCCTCGGGGCAGCCGCCCAGCGGCGCCTGGCCGACCAGCTGGAGCTGGAGGCGACCCTGCAGCAGCGGCACGCCACCACCCACGACTACGCCGAGGGGAAGGCCGCGTTCGCGCAGAAGCGGCAGGCCGTGTTCCTGGGGTGCTGATCCCCCGGACACGGCCCGCCGCCGCTCACAGCCGTTCGATGACGGTGGCGTTGGCCATCCCTCCGGCCTCGCACATCGTCTGCAGCCCGTAGCGGCCGCCGGTGGCCTCCAGGTGGTGCAGCATCGTCACCAGGAGCCGGGTGCCCGAGGAGCCGAGCGCGTGCCCGAGCGCGATCGCCCCGCCCCGCGGGTTGAGCCGGGCCGGGTCCGCGCCGAACTCGCGTGCCCAGGCCAGCGGGACCGGGGCGAACGCCTCGTTGACCTCGTAGGCGTCGATCTCGTCGAGGGACAGACCGGCGCGGGCCAGCACCGCGTGGGTGGCCGGGATGGGGCCGGTCAGCATCATCAGCGGGTCGTCGCCGACGACGGAGAACGCGTGGAACCGGGCCCGCGGACGCAGCCCGAGCGCCGTCGCCCGCTCCTCGCTCATGACCAGCACGGCGGACGCGCCGTCGGTCAGCGGCGAGGAGTTGCCCGGCGTGATCCGCCAGTCGATCTCGGGGAACCGCGCCGACATCTCGTCGGTGCGGAACGACGGCCGCAGCCCGGCCAGGCCCTCGGCGGTGGTGGTGCCGCGGACGGTCTCGTCGGTGGTCACCCCGGGCGCCTCCGGCACCGCGACGACCTCGGCGTCGAACCCGCCGTCGGCCCAGGTCCGCGCGGCACGGCGGTGCGACTCGGCGGAGTAGGCGTCGAGCTCGTCGCGCTCGAGCTTCCAGCGCTGCGCCACCAGCTCGGCGGAGATGCCCTGGTTGACCAGGCCGTCGGGGTACCGGGCGGACGCCCGCTCCCCCATCCCGGCGCGGGCGCTGCCGATCGGCACCGCGCTCATCGACTCGACGCCCGCGGCGATCACCACGTCGTGCACGCCGGCCAGCACGGCCTGGGCGGCGAACGCCGCGGCCTGCTGGCTCGACCCGCATTGCCGGTTGAGCGTCGTGCTGGGCACGGACTCGGGGAGCCCGGCGCCGAGCACCGCGTTGCGCCCGATGTTGCCGGCCTGCTCCCCCACCTGCTGGGCGCAGCCGACGATCACGTCCTCGACCAGCGCCGGGTCGATCCCGGCCCGCTCGACGAGCGCGGCGAGCTGACCGGCGAGCAGGTCGGCCGGGTGCACACCCGACAGCCCACCGCCGGGCTTGCCCTTCCCGACAGGGGTGCGGATCGCCTCGACGACGACGGCGGTGCGCATCAGAGCCGCTCGATGATCGTGACGTTGGCCTGGCCGCCGCCCTCGCACATGGTCTGCAGGCCGTAGCGGCCGCCGGTGCGCTCCAGCTCGTGCAGCATGGTCGTCATCAGCCGGGCGCCGGTGGCGCCGAGCGGGTGGCCGAGCGCGATGGCGCCCCCGTTGGGGTTGACCTTCTCCGGGTCGGCGCCGGTCTCGGCCAGCCACGCCTGCACGACCGAGGCGAAGGCCTCGTTGATCTCGACGGTGTCGATGTCGCCGATGGTCAGGCCGGTCTTCTGCAGCGCGTACTCGGTCGCCGGGATCGGCGCGGTCAGCATCCAGACCGGGTCGGCACCGCGCACCGACACGTGGTGGATCCGCGCCCGCGGGGTCAGCCCGTGGTCGCGCACCGCCGACTCCGACGCGATGAGCAGCGCCGCGGTGCCGTCGGAGACCTGGCTGGACACGCCGGCGGTCAGCCGGCCGCCCTCGGTGAGCGTCTTGAGGCCGGCGAGCTTCTCCAGCGAGGTGTCCGCGCGCGGACCCTCGTCCGTGCCGACCTCGCCGAACGGCACGATCTCCCGCTCGAAGCGGCCCTCGGAGATGGCGCGCAGCGCGCGGTGGTGGCTCTCCAGCGCGAAGACCTCCATGTCCTCGCGGGACAGGTTCCACTTCTCGGCGATCATCTCCGCGCTGCGGAACTGGCTGATCTCCTGGGTGCCGTAGCGCTTCTCCCAGCCGACGCTGCCGGTCCACGGGTCGGTCGCGCCGAACGGCTCGCCGACCGAGAACGAGCACAGGATCGGGTACTGCGACATGATCTGCACGCCGCCGGCGATCACCAGGTCCTGGGTGCCCGCCATGACCGCCTGCGCGGCGAAGGACACGGCCTGCTGGCTGGAGCCGCACTGGCGGTCCACGGTCGTGCCCGGCACCGACTCCGGCAGCCCGGCGACCAGCGCCGCGGTGCGGGCGATGTCCCCGGCCTGGGCGCCGATGGCGTCGATGCAGCCGTAGGCGACGTCGTCGATCGCGGCCGGGTCGACCCCGGTGCGCTCCACCAGGGCCCGGATCGGGTGCGCCCCGAGGTCCGCGGGGTGCACGGCGGCCAGTCCGCCCTTGCGGCGGCCGACCGGTGCCCGGACGGCGTCGACGATGTAGGCCTCGCCCATGAGTTCCTCTTCCTGCGTCGCGTCTCAGCGCGCGGCGACGGCCGCGGCGTTGCGTTCCTCGGCGAACGCGAGTGCGTCCGTCCAGCTCGTGCGGCGTCCGATGCGGACGCGGTACTTCATGACGTCGGCGCGGCGTTCGAGCGTCAGCGCGCCGGTCAGCCGGTCGCCGGTCCGGTAGAGCGCCACGAACCGGCCGTCCTCCGGGGATCCGGAGACGACCCGGATCTCGTCGGCGCGCGGGACCCCGACGAACTGGATGCGGCTGCCGTACCAGTCCGACCAGAAGTAGGGCACGGTCTCGTAGGGCCGGGCCGCGGCCGGGTCGAGGGCGTTGCGGGCGGCGCGGGCGCCCTGCTCCGCGGCGCTGGTCCAGTGCTCGATCCGCATCCGGCCGCCGGTCGGCAGCTCGGAGAACAGCGGGTTGACCCAGTTCACGACGTCGCCGGCGGCGTACACCCCTGGCAGGTCGGTCCGCAGGGTCTCGTCGGCGAGGATCCCGTTGTCCAGGCCGACCCCGGAGCCCTCCAGCCAGCCGGTGTCGGGGGTGGCGCCGATCCCGGCGACCACGAGGTCGGCGGGCAGCACGGTGCCGTCGGCGAGCCGGACACCGGTGACCCGGCCGTCGCCCTCCAGCCCGTCGACGCCGACGCCGCAGCGCAGGTCGGTGCCGTTGGTCTCGTGCAGCCGTGACAGCGCCGCGCCCATCTGCTCGCCGACCGCGCGGACCAGCGGGACCGGCAGCGCCTCGACGATGGTGGCGGGCAGGCCGCGCCTGCGGGCACCGGACGCGACCTCGGACCCGATGAACCCGGCCCCGACGACCACGGTGCGGGCGCCCGCGTCCAGCGCGGCGCGCACGGCCTGCGCGTCGTCGAGGGTGCGCAGCGTGTGCACCCCGGCCAGGTCCCCGGGCAGCGTGCGGGCGCGCGCCCCGGTGGCGACGACGAGTGCGTCGTAGCCGATCCGGCGGTCGCCGACGACGACCTCGCGGGCGTCGGCGTCCAGGCCGGTCGCCGGCTCGCCGAGAACGAGGTCCACGCCGAGCTCGTCACGCAGGTGCTCCTCGGTCCGGAACCGCACGTCCGGCGCCTCGGGGCCGTCCAGGAACGCCTTCGACAGCGGGGGCCGGTCGTAGGGCAGGTGCGCCTCGGCGCCGACGAGGGTCACCGGGCCGGTGTGCCCGGCGTCGCGGGCGGCCTCGGCGGCCCGCAGACCGGCCAGGGACGCCCCGACGACCACGAGGCGGGGACCGGGACTCGGTGACATCGCAGGCACCCTTTCGTCGACCAGATTTGAATCGAGAATAAACTTATGCCAGATTCGACGTCAACGCCGGGGCCGCCGTTCGGGAGGACGCGATGCACGAGGACAGGGCCATCCACCGGGTCACCGGAGGACTCGCCGAGATCAGGCTGACCCGGGACCGGGGCAACGCGATCGACCCCGCGATGGTGGAGGCGATCGACGCCGCCGTCCGCGCCGTCGAGGCCGACGAGACCGTGCGCAGCGTGCTGCTCACCGCAGCCGGTCCGGCCTTCTGCGTCGGCGGCGACCTGGGGTTCTTCCGCAGCCGCGTGGACGACCTGCCCGCCCAGCTGGACTCGATGATCGACACGTGGCACGGCTCGACGCTGCGCAGGCTCTCCGCGCTGCCGGTCCCGGTCGTCGCGGCCGTGCGCGGCGGCGTCGGCGGCGGCGGGCTGGGGCTCGTGTGGGGTGCCGACGTGGTCGTCGCCGCCGACGACGTGAAGCTCGCCACGGGGTTCACCAAGCTCGGCATGACGGGCGACGGCGGCAGCACCTGGTACCTGCCGCGGCTGGTCGGGATGCGCCGCGCCCAGCAGCTCATGCTGCGCTCCACCCCGGTCGGCGCCGGGCAGGCGCTGGAATGGGGGCTGGTGTCGCAGGTCGTGCCCGGCGACGAGGTCGACACCGTCGCCCGGACCATCGCCGAGGAGTTCGCCGACGGCCCGACCTGGGCCTACGGCGGGATCAAGCAGCTGCTGCGCGACAGCGACGACCGCACCCACGCCGACGGCCTGCTCGCCGAGTACCGGCTGATGACGGCCGGCGCGGGGCGGGCCGACGTCCGCGAGGGCGTCATCGCGTTCACCGAGCGCCGCGCCCCGAAGTTCGACGGCCGATGACCCAGGAGCACACCGTGGACACCACTGCCATCACCACCGGGAACGGCACCGACAGCGGCACCGGGACCGACGCCGAGGCCGTCGTCCGGCGCCTCTACACCGCGCTCGCCGACGGCGACCGGGACACCCTCGACGCGATCCTCGACCCCGACTTCGTCGGCGTGCTCGCCGCGGGGATGCCGGGCGGCGTGGGCGGCGAGCACCGCGGCGCCGAGGCGATGCGGCGCGACGGCTGGGGCGGCATCGGACGACACTTCGCCGCCCGCGCCGAGCCCGACCGGATCGACGCGCTCGCCGACGGCCGGCTGCTGGTCTCCGGGCACTACCGGGGCCGCGGGCGGCGCGGCGGCGCCGAGCTGGAGGCGGCGTTCACCCACGTCGTCACCGTCACCGGCGGCCGGCTGACCCGGCTCGAACAGCTCACCGACACCGCCCGCTGGGCCGCGGCCGCGCCGCCGTACACCACCCTCGACGTGCGGGCCGCCGACGGCGTCGGCACCCTGCGGCTGAACCGGCCGGACCGGCACAACGCGGTCGACCGGATGCTGGGAGCCGAGTTCGCCCGGGCCGTGGACGCCGTCGCCGCCGACCCCGCGGTGCGGGCCGTGGTGCTCACCGGCGGGGACCGGGTGTTCTGCGTCGGCGGCGACGTCGAGCTGTTCACCGGCTGCGCCCCAGAGGAGCTCCCCCGGGTCCTGCGCGAGGTCACCGACCTGTTCCACCCCACCGTCGAACGCCTGTCCACGATGGACGCCCCGGTGGTCGCGGCGGTGCACGGCGCCGCCGCCGGGATGGGCCTGGCACTGGTGTGCGCCGCGGACGTCGTCGTCGCCGCCGAGGACGCCGTGTTCACCACCGCCTACGGCGGCATCGGGCTGACCGCCGACGGCGGGCTCTCCTGGACCCTGCCGCGACTGGTCGGGCTGCGCCGCGCCCAGGAGCTGTTCCTGACCGGGCGCCGGCTCACCGCGGCCGAGGCCCTGGAGTGGGGCCTGGTGACCCGGGTGGTGCCCGCCGCCGAGGTCGACACGGTGGCGCGGGAGTACGCGACGGCGATCGCGGACGGCCCGACGCAGGCGTTCGGCGCGGTGCGTCGGCTGCTGCGCCGCAGCAGCGAGTCCGACCTGCACACCCACCTCGCCGAGGAGCAGCGCTCGGTGGTCGAGGCCGGGCGCAGCCACGACCTGGTCGAGGGGACGCGAGCCCTCGCCGAGCGCAGGCGCCCCCGTTTCACGGGCTCCTGACCGGCCCGGGCCCGGCTCCGACGAGGCGCAGCGCGAACTCCGCGAGCTGCCAGGCGACCTCGTTCTCGGCCGGGCCCGCGTCGTCGCGGAACCACACCGCGACGCCCATCCCCTGGTCCAGGATCGCGTACGAGGCCAGCTGCGGTGAGGCCACCGAGAACACGCCGGCCTCGACCCCGTCGGTGATCAGGCGGCGGAAGCGCTGCTCGTAGTCGGCACGCAGCCCGAGCACCTCGGACCGGTGCGGCTCGGTCAGGCTGCGCAGCTCCCGGTTGCCGACGAAGGCCTCCAGGCGGTTGCGGGCGTGGAACCGCACGTGGGCCTCGACCGCGCGGCGCAGCCGCTCGGCCGGGTCGGCGACCCCGGCGACCGCGGCGTCGTGCTCGGCCAGCAGGGCACGCATGGTCGCGTCGATGACCGAGGCGAGCAGCTCCTGCTTGGAGCGGACGTGCTTGTAGAGGCTCGGGCCGCGGATGCCGACCGCCGCGCCGATGTCGGCCATCGTCGTCGCCTCGTAGCCGCGACGGGCGAACTCCGCCAGCGCCGCCGACCGGATCTCGTCGCCCCGCACGGCTAGCAGTCTATAGCCGACCTGTGACATGAGGCTCCTTGCGCTGTACTCACCTGCCTCGAAACTGCTAGAAGATGGCTAACGCCCATTAGCCGATGGAGGAGACATGGCCGTCGACCTCGCCCAGGACGCGGACGTCCGCGACCTCGCGGAGCGCACAGCACGCTTCATCCGGGAGGTGGTGATCCCGGTCGAGGAGACCCACGGCGGTGTCCTGCCCTCCGAGGAGGCCCGGGTGCAGCTGCAGGACGCCGCGCGCGCCGCGGGGGTGTTCGCCCCGCACGCGTCGCCCGAGCTCGGCGGGCACGGCCTGGACATGCGCGCCCGCGCCGCGGTGTTCGAGGAGGCCGGGTACTCGCTGCTCGGACCGATCGCGCTCAACATCGCCGCCCCCGACGAGGGCAACGTGCACATGCTGGAGCGGATCGCGAGCGAGGAGCAGAAGGAGCGCTACCTCGCCCCGCTGGCCACCGGCGACGTCCGGTCCTGCTTCGCGATGACCGAGCCCGCCCCCGGCGCGGGCTCGGACCCCGACGCCCTGTCCACCACGGCCACCCGGGTCGACGGCGGCTGGCGCATCGACGGACGCAAGTGGTTCACCACCGGCGCGGACGGCGCCTCGTTCGCCATCGTCATGGCCCGCACCACCGGCGAGCCCGGTGACCGCGGCGGCGCGACGATGTTCCTGGTCGACGCCGACAACCCCGGGATGAAGGTCGGCCGGCACATCCCGACGCTCGACGAGTCGCTGTTCGGCGGGCACCTGGAGGTCGAGTTCTCCGACTGCCGCGTCCCGGACGACGCGGTGCTCGGCGAGGTCGACCAGGGCTACCGCTACGCCCAGGTGCGGCTCGGCCCGGCGCGGCTCACCCACTGCATGCGCTGGCTGGGGATCGCCCGGCGCGCGCAGGACATCGCGGTGGCGTGGGCCTCGGAGCGCGAGGTGTTCGGGTCCCGGCTGGCCGACCTCGGCATGGCCCAGGCCATGATCGCCGACAACGAGATCGACATCGCCGCCTCGCGCGGTCTGATCCTGCAGGCCTGCTGGGAGCTCGATCGCGGCAACCCGGCGGGCAGCCAGGTGTCGATCGCCAAGACCTTCACCGCCGAGGCCGTCTGGCGCGTCGTGGACCGGTCACTGCAGCTCAACGGCGGACGCGGGGTGTCCGGCGACGTCCTGCTGGGCCGCTTCCTCCGCGAGGTGCGCCCGTTCCGGATCTACGACGGCCCGTCGGAGACCCACCGCTGGTCGATCGCCAAGCGCACCGTGGGCCGCTACCGCAGGGAACAGGCCCGATGAGCGGTCCCGACGGTCTGGACCTGGCCGCCCTCGACACCTTCCTGGCGGCGAACGTCGACGGGTACCGCGGCGGGGTCACCGCCGAGCTGGTCTCCGGCGGCCGCTCGAACCTCACCTACCGGGTCACCGACGGCACCCACGTGTGGATCCTGCGGCGCCCCCCGCTGGGCACGCTGACCCCGTCGGCGCACGACATGGGCCGCGAGTTCCGGGTCACCGCCGCCCTGGCGGGCACCGGCGTACCGGTCGCCCCCGCCGTCGCGCTGGCCGACGACAGTGTGCTCGGGGTGCCGTTCGCGCTCACCGGGTTCGTCGACGGGATCGTCGTGCGCAGCGAGGACGACCTCGCCGCCCTCGACGACCCCACCGTGCACGCGGTGGCGTTCTCCCTGGTCGACACCCTCGCCGCACTGCACGCCGTGGACGTCACCACCGGTCCGCTCGCCGGGCTGGGTCGGCCCGCCGGGTACCTGCGCCGCCAGGTCGAGCGCTGGTACGGCCAGTGGCAGCGCGTCGCCACCCGGGAGATCCGCGACGTCGACACCCACTACCGCCTGCTCGACGACACCTGCCCGGCCGAGAGCGACCACGCCGTCGTGCACGGGGACTTCCGCATCGACAACGCCATCCTCGACGCCGGGCACCCGGCCACGATCCGCGCGCTCGTCGACTGGGAGATGGCCACGCTCGGCGACCCCCTGGCGGACCTGGCGCTGCACACCGTCTACGGCGACCCGACGTTCGCACCGGTGCTGGCCGGGTCCGCGGCCTCGACCAGCTCCCGCATGCCGTCGACCGCGGAGCTGGTGGAGCGCTACACCGTCACGTCCGGGCGGACGGTGCGCCACTGGGCGTTCCACCGGGGGCTGGCCTACCTCAAGGCCGCGGTCATCGCCGAGGGCATCCACGCCCGGCACCTGCGCGGGGACACCCGCGGGGAGGGGTTCGCGACGATCGGTGAGGCGACCGCACCGCTGGCCGCGGCCGGGGTGGTCGCCGTCCACGCCTGACCGCCCGGGGGGCGTGTCGGGCACCGCGGCCCGGCCCGCGCGGCCGTCACCGGGTCCGCCCTCAGCCGCCGGGGTGCGCGCGGTCGGCGTGCTCCAGCAGCCGGCGCAGCCGCCCGGCGATCGCGTCCTTGGTCATCGGCGGGTCGGCGAGACGGCCCAGCTCCTGCAACGACAGCTCCGGGTTCCGGGCCCGCAACAGGCCGGTGGCCAGCAGGCGGTCGGGCACCCCGGCGGGCGGGTCCGCCAGCAGCGCCTGGACACGCCGGGTCGTCGTCGCCGCGGCCTGGGAGGCGCGCTCCCGGTTGGCGTCGTGCAGCGCGCCGCTCACCGGCGCCTCGCCGGTCCCGCGTCGGAGGTCGGGGGTCCACGCCTGCGCCGCGCGCGGCGCTCCGATGAGGCTGAGCACCACCCGCACGTCGGCGTGGTCGCGGACGACGACCCGGTCGCCGTGGGTGCTGGGGCGGGTCAGCGCGGCGACGCCGAGGCGGCGGGCCGCGCCGGTGAGCGCCATCGCCGTCTCCGGGGACGGGCAGATCAGCTCCAGCCCGGCCCGGCCCCGGCCGCCGAGCGCCCCGGCGGCCAGGAACGCGGCGCGCCAGGCCCCGGCCAGGACCGCGTCGTCGCCCGCGACGACCGACGGCGGCAGCCCGCGCACCCAGCGGCCGGTGCCGTCGCACAGCCGGGTGCGGCGGGCCAGCTCCGGGACGCGCGCGACGATGCGGAGCGACTCGGCCGACGGCCGGACGACGGGGATCTCGAACAGGTCGGTGATCTGCCGGGCCAGGCGCTCGGCGGAGCGTGCGCACCCGGTGGGGACCTCCAGCACCGGGACCGATGCCACCCCGACGGTCTGGCCGAGGGTCCCGGCGCAGACGAACCGGAGTGTCGTCGCCACCTCCGCACGACCGATGTCGGCTCGCGCGGGGCGGTGCCGGAACAGCTCGTCCCGGACGTCGGGGGTGTCCACCTGCAACTCCTTCGGATCCGACCGGCGTGCTCCGCCGGTGCCGGCTCGGGCCCCCGGAACCGGCGGACGGCGTCGGGCCGGGGGGGACGGCCGGCCCGGGACGGACCGCCCCGGCGGGGGCGACACGCCTCGGACCGACCGGTGGCGCACGCCGGGCTCCCGATCGACGACGCCACACCCGGACAACGACCCGTCGCCGGGGACGAGGCGGACACGCCCGCCCGTCACGGCGACCGGGCGACCCGGTACGCCCGGCGCGGCATCCGGAACGACCGGTGGTCAGTCGATGACCCTGCGTGATGAGCGCCGCGGCGCGGCCCGGGCACGGGATGCCGGCAGGGTCCGATCGGGTCCGCGGACGGTTGGGATCGCTCCCGCCGGGTAGCGCTCCGGAGCGGGCGTGACGCCGGCACGGCGCCGCCCGGCAGCCGTCGAGCACGGAGGTGGACCGGTGAGCAGGCACAACGAGGAGTACTCCGAGGCCGACCTCGACGTCGGCTCCCCCGAGGACCACGCCGTCGGGGCGACCGCCGTCGCGGTGTCGATGAAGCGGTCGCTGGAGCACATGGGGCCGGCCCGGACCGCCCGCACGCTGTTGAAGCTGAACCAGGCCGAGGGCTTCGACTGCATGAGCTGCGCCTGGCCGGATCCCGACCCCGGGCACCGTTCGGTCGCCGAGTTCTGCGAGAACGGCGCGAAGGCCGTGGCCGAGGAGGCCACCACCCGCCGCGCGACCCCGGAGTTCTTCGCCCGGCACGGCGTCGCCGACCTGGACGCCCACTCCGAGCTCTGGCTGGGCCAACAGGGCCGCATCACCCACCCGATGGTCCGGCGCCCGGACGGCACCCACTACGAGCCCATCGGCTGGGACGAGGCGTTCCGGCTGATCGGCGACGAGCTGAACGCCCTGGACGACCCCGGTGAGGCGACCTTCTACACCTCCGGCCGGGCGTCCAACGAGGCCGCGTTCGTCTACCAGCTCTTCGCCAGGGCGTTCGGGACGAACAACCTGCCCGACTGCTCGAACATGTGCCACGAGTCGACCTCCATCGCGCTGCAGGAGTCGATCGGCATCGGCAAGGCCAGCGTCACGCTGCCCGACCTGCTCGAGGCGGACGTGATCGTCATCGCCGGACAGAACCCGGGCACCAACCACCCGCGGATGCTGACCCAGCTCGAGCACGCCAAGCGCAACGGCGCCACCATCCTCACGATCAACCCGCTGCGCGAGGCCGGGCTGATGCGGTTCAAGAACCCGCAGACCCCGAAGGGCGTCCTCGGACGCGGCACCGACATCTCCGACCTGCACCTGCCGGTCCGGGTCAACGGCGACCTGGCGCTGTTCCAGGCCATCGGTTCGCTGCTCGTCGAGTGGGACGCCCTGGACCACGAGTTCCTCGACCGGTACACCACCGGGTTCGACGCCTGGAGTGAGCACGTCTCCGGGATCGACCGCGACGCCGTCACCCGGTCCACCGGCCTGTCCTGGGCCGAGATCACCCGGGCCGCGGCCCTGCTGCGGGACTCGCGCAAGACGGTCTTCTGCTGGGCGATGGGGCTGACCCAGCACCGCAACGGCGTCGCGACGATCAAGGAGGTCGTCAACGTCGCGCTGGCCCAGGGCAACATCGGCCGCCCCGGTTCCGGGCTGTTCCCGGTCCGCGGCCACTCCAACGTCCAGGGCGACCGCACCATGGGCATCTGGGAGCGCGTCCCGGACTCCTTCCTCGACGCCCTGGAGCGCGAGTTCGCGTTCGACCCGCCCCGCGAGCACGGCTTCGACACCGTCGACAGCATCCGGGCGATGCGCGACGGCCGGGTGAAGGTATTCGTCGGCCTCGGTGGCAACTTCCTGCAGGCGGCACCGGACACCGACGTCACGACCAAGGCGCTGACCGGTACCCGGCTGACCGTCCAGATCTCCACGAAGATCAACCGCTCGCACCTGCACGGCGGTCGCACCGCACTGATCCTGCCCACCCTGGGGCGCACCGAGCGCGACGTCCAGGAGTCCGGCCCGCAGTTCGTCTCGGTCGAGGACTCCACCTGCTCGGTGCACTCCTCCCGCGGCCCGCTGCCGCCGGCGAGCCCGCACCTGCGCTCCGAGGTCGCGATCCTCACCGGCATCGCCGAGGCCACCCTCGGCGACCGGTACGGCATCGACTGGGCCGCGATGCGCGGGGACTACCGCCGCATCCGCGACCACATCTCGCGCGTGGTGACCGACTGCGAGAGCTACGAGGTGAACGTTCGCCGGCCCGGCGGGTTCGTCCTGCCGCACCCGCCCCGGGACTCGCGGACCTTCGAGACCCCGTCCGGCCGCGGCGAGTTCGTGGTGTCGCCGGTCGAGGTGCTCGAGGTGCCCGACGGGCACCTGCTGCTCCAGACCCTGCGCAGCCACGACCAGTTCAACACCACGATCTACGGCCTCTCGGACCGCTACCGCGGCATCGAGGGCGGGCGCCGGGTCGTGTTCTGCCACCGCGAGGACATCGCCGCGCTCGGCTACGCCGAGGGCGACCACGTCGACCTGATCACGCGCTGGGACGGCGACGAGCACGTGCGCTGCGCGTCGGACTTCCGGCTGGTCGCCTACGACGTCCCGCGGGGCACCGCGGCGGCGTACTACCCGGAGACGAACCCGCTCGTCCCGCTCGACGCCACGGCGGCCGGGAGCAACCAGCCGGCGTCGAAGTCGGTCGTGGTCAGGCTCGGCGTCGCCGGGGGCACCGACTGCAACCCGCGGGGCGCGCAGGGCCAGATCGGCGACGACGACGGCCACAAGTCCCGGCCAGAGGTGTCGCACCTGTCCTGACCGCGGGACCCGCGGGGGTCACCACGGCACGACCGCGCCGGTGTGGTCGAGGAACTGCAGGCCGCCGTCGTGGGCGTGGCCCTCCAGCACGTCGGCGACCCCGTGCGCGCTCTCGGCGACGGTCAGCCGGGCCCCGGGGCCGCCGAGGTCGGTCTGCACCCAGCCCGGGTGCAGGAGCAGGAGGGTGCGGGGGTCCTGCGCCGTCCGGGCGGCGTAGCTGCGCATCAGCTGGTTGAGCGCCGCCTTGCTCGCCCGGTACACCTCGTGCCCACCCCGGGTGTTGAACCCGACGCTGCCCTGCCGCGAGGACATGACCCCGATCGTGCCGGTGGGCGGGACCAGCGGGGACAGGCCCTCGACGACCCGCATCGGGCTCAGCGCGTTGGTCACCATGACCTCGGCGAACACCTCGGTCGGCACCTGTGCGGCCGGCACGTCGGCGTCGGTGATGCCGGCGTTGACGAACAGCAGGTCGATCCGGCGGTCGCCGAGGCGCTCGCGCAGCGCGGCGATCCCGGCGGTGTCGGTGATGTCCAGGCGCTCGACGGTCACCCGCCCGGTCCGGGCGGCGAGCTCGGCGAGGCCGTCGGAGGTGTCGCCGCGCACCGTGGCGACGACGTCCCACCCCCGATCGGCGAACTCTCCCGCCAGGGCGAGCCCGAGGGAGCGCGAGGCCCCCACGACGAGTGCGGTGCGGTCGGTCATGTCGCCTCCGGTGGTGTGGCCCGGCTGCTCCCGCCGAGCTCGGTCTCGATCCGCCGCAGTAGCGCGACGGTGGTGTCGATCGCGGCGGGGTCGTCGCCGACCCCGTCGAGCAGCCCGCTCCAGATCCGGCGCAGCACCCGCAGGTTCTCCGCGGCCAGGTCGGTCGGGTACAGACGGACGCGGCGGGCGTCGGCCGGATCGGGCTCGCGGCGCACGAGCCCCTTGGCCTCGAGGCCGCGCAGTGCGCGGCTGGTGTTGCTGGAGATCAGCCGCGTCGCCTGCGCGACGGCACCGGCGGTGATCCCCGGCTCCCGGTCGACGACCCGCATGACCGCGCTCTCCAGCGGGGTCCAGCTCTGCCCGGAGAACGCGGGCTCCTTCGACGCGTGGATGAGCCGGCCGACCGCGAGGATGCGGTCGGCCAGCTCGAACAGCCGGGTCTCCTGGTCCTCGTCCACGCGACGACCGTACCACCACTACCTGTCATGTGACAGGTATCCATCGACAGCTTTCTGGTCCGGGACCATCCGGCCCGGCTGCCGCACGGCTCACGCCGGCGGCGAGCGTCCCGGAGCGGTGGCTGCCCCGGCACAGCACACCGTCAGCTGCGGCCCCGATGATGCGCGACCATGGTGCGGACCATCTCCACGGCGGCGAGCACGGCGTCCACCGGTGGCGCGTCGTCGCCGGGCGACCGGCGCGCGGCGCGCGCGAAGAGACCGTCGACGACGAGCCGAACCTGTTCGGCCAGGACCGGGCCATCCACCGGACCGGCGAGCTCCCGCGCCGCCCGGTCCACCGCCGAGCGGGACTCGCGCAACCGGCGCCGAGCGAGCGCGCTCGGCCCGGTCTCAGCTCCGGCCTCGTCGCCCGAGCCGGGGAACTCCACCAGATAGTTGCGGAGGGGACACCCCCGTCCGCCCTCCCGCAGGACCCGTTGGCCGACGTGTGTCACCGCCGCGACGATGCGGTCCCCGGGGTCCTCGCCGGCCTCCCGCAGGGCGCGGTCGGTGGACGCGGCCAACGCCGTCGACCAGCGCTCCAGGTAGGCCTCGACGAGGTCGTCCTTGGTGGCGAAGTGACCGTAGAGCCCGCTCTTGCCGGTGCCCGCCTCGTCGATGATCTCCTGCATCCCGACGGCGCGCACGCCGCGGGCGTAGAACAGGCGCCCCGCCGCGTCCAGGATCCGTTCCCTGACGTCCGGCTTCACTGTGCCGACCACGAGCTCCCCTTCCGATCCACCCCATCCTACAGACCGATCAGTCCGACTGCCTGGCTACCGCTCAGACGTTGTGACCAGCTCGTTCGCATCCAGTACTTGACGAACGGTGTCGGCATCGCGTTGTCTCGGACCGATCGGTCCTGCCGGATGACATCGCAGTGCACGATCGCCCCACAGACGGTGAGGCTCCCATGACGTCCCCGCACCGGGTGCACGACGTGACCGGACGGCTCGTCGCCCCTGGAGGCCGGCTCGCCGGCATCCGGTTCCCCCGACCCCCGGTCCGGAAGGACGGCCCATGCCCGCGACCTCCGCGAGCCCCGCTCCCACCACGGTGCTGCTGGTCACCTCGGCGGCGGCGTTCCTGTCGAGCCTCGACCTGTTCATCGTCAACATCGCGTTCCCGGCGATCCGGGCGGACTTCCCCGGATCGGACCTGGGGCAGCTGTCGTGGGTGCTGAACGGCTACACCGTCGTCTTCGCCGCCTTCCTGGCGCTCGCCGGGCGCCTGGCCGACCGGTTCGGCCACCGCAGGCTGTTCCTGGTGGGACTGGCGGTGTTCACCGTGGCCTCGGCCCTGTGCGCGGCCGCCCCGACGGTGTGGGCGCTGGTCGCCGCACGGGCCGTCCAGGCCGTCGGGGCGGCGATGGTCATGCCGACCTCGCTGTCGCTGCTGCTCGCCGCCTACCCGCCGGAACGGCGGTCGCACGCGGTCGGCGCCTGGGCCTCGATCGGCGCCGTGGCCGCGGCGCTGGGACCGCCGGTGGGCGGCCTGCTGGTCGAGCTCTCCTGGCACTGGGTGTTCCTGGTCAACGTCCCCGTCGGCGTCGTCGCGCTGCTCGTGGGGCTGCGGGTGCTGGTCGAGCCCGGTACCGCACGGGTGGGGGTCCCGGACCTGCTCGGCGCGACCGGACTCGTCATCGGCGTTGGCGCGCTGGCCTACGCGCTGGTCCGCGCCCCGGACGACGGGTGGGTGTCGGTGCCGGTCCTGTCCGGGGTCACCCTGGCCGTCGCCGGCCTCACCTGGGTGGTCCTGCGCTCGCGGCGGCACCCGGTCCCGGCCCTCGAACTCGACGTGCTCCGGGTCCCGGTCGTGGCGACCGCCGCGCTCACGATGACCGCGTTCACCACGGCGTTCGCCGGGATGCTGGTCGTCAACGTCCTCTTCCTGACCGGCACCTGGGGCTGGTCCGTGGCGCTCGCCGGCTTCGGACTGGCCCCCGGCCCGCTCGTGGTCGTCGTGGTGTCCCGCTTCAGCGGCCGGCTCGCCGCACGGTTCGGGTCCGGCCCGGTGACCCTCGCCGGGACCGTCGCGTTCGCCGCGGGGCCGACCTGGTGGCTGCTGCGACTGGGGACCGAGCAGGGCTACTGGGCCGGGGTCCTGCCCGGCCAGGTGTTCACCGGACTCGGCGTCGGGCTCATCCTGCCCACGCTCTCCGCGCTCGTGGGGTCGGCGCTGCCCGCCCACCAGTGGGGCTCCGGCTCGTCCCTCATCAACACCGCCCGCCAGGGCGGCTCCGTGCTCGGGGTCGCCCTGCTGGTGTCGGTCGTCGGGACCCACACGACCGGGCTGCCTGAGGAGCTGGGTGCGCTCCGAGGCGGGTGGGCCCTGCTGGTGGCCTCCGCCCTGGTCGCGACGGTCTTCGCCACGGCCCTCACGGTCGTCGAGCGGCGGCGGGACACACCGGCCGACCGCCCGGCGTCGGCACCGGCGACCTGACCCCGACCATCCCCGTCCGACGACCGAGCGGAGGCTCACCATGACCACACCGAATCCGACCCGCGACGGCCTCTGGCTCGACGACCTCGTCGAGGGTGCCACCTTCACCACCGACACCCACGAGCTGACCGCCGAGGAGATCGTCGCCTTCGCCCGCGACTTCGACCCGCAGCCCTTCCACACCGACGCCGACGCGGCCGCGGGGACGTTCTTCGACGGTCTCGTGGCCAGCGGCTGGCACACCGCGGCGATCACCATGCGGCTCGTGGTCACCAGCGGGCCGCCCATCGCGACGGGCATCGTCGGCGGGGGCGCCGACGTGGCCTGGCCCGGCGCGGCCCGGGCCGGGGACGTCCTGCGGGTGGAGATCGTGGTCCGGGAGATCCGCCGGTCCCGGTCGCGGCCGGACCAGGCGTGGGTCGTGGTCAAGCAGCGGACGCTCAACCAGCACGACGCGGTGCGGCAGACCACCACCGCACGGTTGCTGGCCTGGCAACGACCCCGGCACGACTGACGATCGAGGTTGACGAACGACAGGTCTCGATCTGTCGCGAGCATCCAGCTCTCCGCAACCGCGGACTCCACCGGGGCCGCCGGCCCATTGCGGACCGCATCGTCTCGGCCGCCCGATAGGTCGAGCCGGTTCAGTGCATCGTCACGACTGGTCTCTCATCAGTCGTGATGACTCACCACCGGTGAAGTAACGGGCTCCCCCCGTCACCCCGATGCCCTGTGCGACAGGCCCTCACAACCGAGGGCCACACATCGGAGGTCACCCAGTGAGCATCAACGACCGCGTCTACGAACTGGCGACCAAGGTCCGTCAGCAGAAGGCCGCCATCGAGACCGAAGAGGCGACCAAGAACGCGTTCGTGATGCCCTTCATCGGCACCGTCCTCGGCTACGACGTGTTCAACCCCTCCGAGGTCATCCCAGAATTCACCGCCGACGTGGGCGTCAAGAAGGGCGAGAAGATCGACTACGCCCTCGTCCACGGCGGACAGGTACAGATCCTGGTCGAGACGAAGAAGGTCGGGCAGCCACTCAAGCTGGAGCACTCGTCGCAGCTGTTCCGCTACTTCGCCGTCACCAACGCACGTGTCGCCGTCCTGACCAACGGCGAGGTCTACGAGTTCTACACCGACCTCGACGCCCCCAACCGCATGGACGAGAAGCCCTTCCTGGTCCTCGACCTCGCCGCCGTGGACGCCACTCTGCTCCCCGAGCTCGGAAAACTCACACGGGAGTCCTTCGACCTGGACTCGGTCATCAGCGCGGCCGGCGAGCTCAAGTACATCGGACAGATCAAGCGCGCCCTCGCCGCCGAGTTTCGCGACCCCAGCAGCGACTGGGTCAAGTTCTTCGCGTCCCGAGTCTACGAGAAGAACGTGACCTCGAAGGTCCGCGAACAGTTCGAGACCCTCGTCCCCAAAGCCGCGACCCAGTTCCTCAACGAACAGGTCAACGCCCGCCTCAAAACCGCCCTCGGCGATGACGCCGCACCCGTCACCACACCCCTGGAACCAGTCCGCTCCACCACGGTCACGATCTCCGACGATGCCCCCGCCGGGGACCCCGAGGACACCGAGTCGAGCAAGCTCGTCGTCACCACCGACGACGAGATCGAGGGCTTCCAGATCGTGCGCGCCATCGTCTGCAGCGAGGTCGCCGCCGACCGCATCGCCGCCCGCGACACCCAGACCTACTTCGGCGTCCTCCTCGACGACAACAACCGCAAACCGGTCGCCCGACTCTGGTTCAACCGCGCACAGAATTACCTCGGCGTGTTCGACGAGAACAAGAACGAGACCAGGATTCCCATCGACTCGCCCCAGGACATCTACGGCCACGCCGACACACTCCGCAAGACCGTCGCGAACTACACGGCCGGATAGGCGACACCCGGACCGGAGCCACATCCCTCTACGCACGTCCCGGCCGTGGCGTTCTGCGTTCGCACGACCCCTGCCTTCCTGGCTCAGGAGTGATCGAAAGCGCGGCCAGCCGTGCGCCTCGCCGGGGACTGTCCATACCGCAGCGTGTCCTCGGGGATCCGCCACGCGTCGAGCATCGAGGCGCGGGCGAAGGCATCCCCGACCTCCCAGGTCACCAGCCCTGCATCCGCAACAGGGGGCAGCTCGCCCCGGCCCGGCTGCACCCCTGCTGATCAGAGATCGGGCACGTCTTCACCGTCAAGACACCGAAGCGTCTCCCCCTTTGGGTCTCCGTCGTGACCGTGGCCTCGGGAATCCGACCTGACAGCTCGGACGGAACACCTGTCCGCGCTCGGTCTCCTCGACATCGCCATGGCTCCGCGTCGCACTCGGCGTCGTTACGATCATGTCAACGCGTCAGAATCTGTTGACATGAGAGTGTGTACGGGCCAGCCTCCTTGGTACCCGGATCGAAGGAGTGCCCGTGGCGATACCCCCTCCCGACGCCGCCCGGCTGGCGGCGTTGAACCAGCACTACGCGTTCGGTCTGTCCGAGGCCGAGCTGGCCGAGTTCGGCCCGGCGGTCACGGCGACGCTGGCTGTCCGGGGACGGGCTGTGGTGTCGGTTGATGGACGACCTGACGTGTCGTTGGCCCGGGCGCGATCATGACACGGCTGCCGGGACCGGGGACAGTGCTCTGTCCT
>NZ_VRMC01000249.1:0-1122 GCF_008369905.1 Pseudonocardia sp. EV170527-09 | reverse complement strand
CGTGGTGATCGACGGCTTGGACGTGCCGGTCGTGGACGAGTCCTGCTACCGGGCGATGGACTGGCTGATCGACGCCGAGCCCGAGCTCGGCCGGATCGTGTTCGACACCACCGCCGACCTGCTGAACCTGGAGGTGGACCTGCTGTTCTTCGACACCACCTCCACCTACTTCGAGACCGCCGACGCCGACGAGCCGGTCGGCCGCGACGAGCACGGCATGCCGGTCGCCGAGGATGACGAGGCGGTGAAGGAGGCCGGGTTCCGGACCTTCGGCAAGTCCAAGGACTCCCGCCCGGATCTGCCGCAGATCGTGGTCGGCATGGCCGTCACCCGCGACGGGATCCCCGTGCGGTGTTGGGCCTGGCCGGGGAACACGGCCGACAGCGCGCTGATCCGGCAAGTGAAAGACGATATGCGGGACTGGTCGCTGTCGCGGATCGTGTGGGTCGCCGACCGCGGCTTCACCTCGGCCGAGAACAGGCGCTACCTGCAGCGCGCCGGTGGGCACTACATCCTGGGTGAGAAGCTGCGCGGCGGCACCCCGGAAGCCGACGCCGCCCTGTCCCGGCAGGGCCGCTACCGGCATGTCGCCGACAACCTGCAGGTCAAGGAGGTGCGCCTGGCAAGCGACCTGGCCGACGACCGGTTCGTGATCTGCTTCAACCCCGAGGCTGCGCTGCGTGACGCCGCGATCCGGGACCGGATGGTCGCCCTCCTGGTCGAGACGATCGCCGGCAGCGACAAGCTGTCGAACGACAAGCGCGCCGAGCTGCGCGGGGTCATCTCCACCAAGCCCGGCCTCAAGCGCTACCTGCGCACCACGCCCGGCGGGCTGCTACGCATCGACAAGAAGGCCATCGACGCCGAGGCCAACCTGGATGGCAAGTTCCTGCTGCGCTGCTCGGACCCGAAGCTGTCGGCCGAGGACATCGCCCTGGGCTACAAGCAGCTCCTGCAGGTCGAGCGCGGCTGGCGCGACATGAAATCGATCATCGACATGCGGCCGGTTTACCACCGTGTCGAGGACCGCATCCGCGCCCACGTGCTGCTGTGCTGGCTGGCGCTGCTGCTCATCCGCATCGCCGAGACCAAGACCGGGCAGACCTGGGCCGAGATCCGCGA
>NZ_VRMC01000248.1:0-1127 GCF_008369905.1 Pseudonocardia sp. EV170527-09 | reverse complement strand
ACCCCCGCCGAAGTGTTCGAAGAGCAGCTACGCTCAGCCTGACAACCCGGTGTTGCAACGATCGGTTGAACCCAGGCAATTCACGTCCTGGGCGTTCGGGCGCCGACTGATCGAGGCGGGACTAGTCGGTTCCATGGGGTCGGTCGGCGATTGTTACGACAACTCGATGGTCGAGTCCTTCTGGGGGACGATGCAGCTGGAACTACTCGACTCCAGATCCTGGAAAAGCCGCGCCGATCTTGCCAATGCGATATTCGAGTGGATAGAGTGCTGGTACAACCCGATCAGGCGCCACTCCAGCATCGGGATGCTCAGCCCAGCCGACTACGAAACAGCCCACACCCCGCCACACCAAGATCACTGACCCCACACCGTCAGTGTCCGGCGCAGGGGGCCAAGCTCACCAGAGCCGCGAAATGAGCCGGGAGTGCTCTCTGAACTGCCCCAGCTGGTTGCAGCGTAGCGGCGGGGTCAGCGTCGGAGTGGGATGACGCTGTCGGTGGTGGTGGCGGGTGGGACTGGTCGGGCTGCTTGTGGTGTGGTCAGCAGGGCGACGATCGTGATGGTCTCTCCGCAGTGCGGGCAGGCCCTGCGAGCAGAGCCGGATCGTCGAGACCGTCAACCACCGGGGCCGGGCTACGAGCAGTCGTGACACATAGAACCAGCCGGCGCTTGCGGGTGAACCGGAACAGCGACCGCAGCCCGGAGAGCGTGGTGCGCCGCGGCGAGCCCTGCAGTCCCGTCAAGTGCGGTGGGGAAGGCGGCGCAGGTGCCCGCGGAAACATCTGACTTGGCCTAGACTCCTACTCAGAATATCTGAGTAGGAGTACGGATATGACGATCACATCGCCACAGGACGTCGCTCTGTCCGACACGACGGAGGGCGCTGATGGCGCCACGGATCGCGAGTGGTGGGGGCGGACGTGGTTGCCGCGTCGTCCGCTGGCGGCGGATGATTTCTTGTCGGGTGTGTATCGGATGGCGCGGGGTCCGGCGTTGCGGCGGCGGTATGTCGAGGCGAACCCGCAGGCGCTCTCGAACCTGCTGGTCGTGGATGTGGATCATTCGGATGCGGCGCTGCGGCTGTTGTGGGACCGCGACGGATGGCGCCCGAACGTCGTCGTGGA
>NZ_VRMC01000247.1:0-1155 GCF_008369905.1 Pseudonocardia sp. EV170527-09 | reverse complement strand
TGGAGGGGCGCCCGCCTTGGGCTTCCCGTTTCGGCATGCCCGGGATCTTGCCACAGGTTTCTGATACAGCGGGCCCGGCGCGCCGAGACTCCGTGCTGACTACCCGAGACCAACCGGAAGGCCGATAGGGTGCCTCCATCAGTTCAGGTCGAGCCTGTGTCAATGGCCATTCGTTCTTGGCTCTGGCGCACTTTGCGTGATCGCGGCTCGGCGTGGCGTCCGGATCCTGACGTGACTCAGGGGCAAGATCACCCGGATGTGATCTTGCGCAGCTGTTGCCGCACCTCGCCTCCCTGGTGATCGAGGGCCTGCTCGATCGCGGGCCCAGCGTTGTCCTGCAGGTTCGACTGCCTCGCGATGAGGCGACGTGCGGGTGCGGGGTCACCTCGAGGCGGGTGCATAGCCGGTACTGGCGCCATCTGGCCGACGCGCCGATCGCCGGCCGTCCGGTGGAGCTGCGGTTACGGGTGCGGCGGTTCTTCTGCGACAACACCGGGTGTCCGGCGCGGACGTCAGCCCCGTTCGACCTCGAGGAGTTGCTTGTAGCCCAGCGCGATGTCCTCGGTGGACAGGTGCGGGTCGGACGTGCGGAGCAGGTACTTCCCGTCGAGCTTGGCGTCGGCGGTGATCTTGGCGGCGTCGATGCGGAGCAGCCCGCCCGCGGTGACGCGCAGGAACCGGTTCAGGCCGGGCTTGGTGGAGATCACTCCGCGCAGCTCGGCCCGGCGCGTCGGCGACAACTGATCCGACCCGGTGATCATCGTTTCGAGTCGTTCGACGAGGTTCGCGCGCACGACGGCGTCGCGGTCCGCGGCGTCGGGGTTGCGGCAGACCACGAACCGCTCGGTCTCGGAGATCTTGACCTCCTTGACCCGCAGGTTCGCGCTCACCTCCTGGTAGCGGCCCTGGCGGGCCATCGCCGCGATTGCTTCGGCCGACCCGGATCGCAGCTTCTCGCCCAGGATGTAGCCGCCCCCGCCGGCGGCTAGGTGTGATGTCCAGGGAGGTTGGTCAGCCTGGTGACTGGTGGCTGGCCGCCGATGGCGGAGTGAGCGCGGTGGTGATTGTAGAAGTGCAGCCAGCCGGGTAGGGCGTCGTTGCGTTGGCGGGTCGACTCATAGAGTCGGGCGTAGGCCCAGCCGTCGGCCAGGGTCC
>NZ_VRMC01000246.1:0-1181 GCF_008369905.1 Pseudonocardia sp. EV170527-09 | reverse complement strand
CCACTTCACAACCGGAGGCCTTCGTCTGTCAGCCAGACTCACCGCCCCCGGACGGGACAACCTCCCTGGACATCACACCCTAGTCAGCGCGGTCACCCACCCTACGACCGCGGTCGGCGGTGGCACAAACGTTCCGCGACGTGGTCCGGTGCGTCGGCGGGGGTGGCCCGGCCCGGCTGGCAGGGTGGCCACCATGAGCGTCGAGATGCTTCCGCCGTTCGGGGCCCGGATCGGTGTCCGCAGCTACGAGATGGACGTGAACGGGCACGTCAACCACTCCGTCTACCACCAGTACGGCGAGCACGCCCGGATGGAGCACTTCCGTGCGGCCGGGCTGTCCCAGCACGCGCTCGGGGCGCACGGCCTGACGATCGTGCTGCTGTCGACGACGGCGCACTTCCGGGCCGAGCTGCGCGCCGGCGACGAGCTGTGGATCGACTCGGCGATCGCGTTCACGACCCGCAAGCCGTTCACGATGCGTCACCGGATCGTCCGGGAGACCGCGGCCGACGGGGCCCGGACGGACGATCTCGCTGCCGAGGTGGAGTGCACCCTCGGGGTGCTCGACACGACGACGCGACGCCTGGTCGCCGACCCGCACGGCCGGCTCGTCGCCGCGGCGTCGGACCCGGCCCTGCTGGGGCCGGGCCCGCAGGCCACGACGCCGTCGTGACGGCGGGGGCGCCGTAGCGGCGGGCGCGCCGGGGCGCCGTGGTGGCGTGCCGCCGGTGCGGACCGCGACGGCTCAGCCGCGCCGGGCGGTGTCCGCGCCGTACGGGCCGCCGGTGCGGGCGGGGACGGGTCGGTACCCACCGCTCTCCTGCGGCCGGGGTGCGGCGGCCGGACGGCCCCCGGTGCCCTCGGCTCCGGACGGAGCGACCGCGGGATATCCGTCGGTGCCGTGCGGCCGGGTGGGCGTGACGGCCCGGTGGCCGCCGGTCGCGAGGATCTTGTGCGGGGCGGTGGTCCCGGCCCGGGCCGGGCCGATGAGCGGCGGCACCGCTCCGCCGGCCCGTCGCACCGCGCGGCGCGACCGGAGGTAGGCGCGCGGGCCGGTCAGCAGTCCCCGGTTGCGCGTCTGGTCGGCGTCGGCGGGCATCGCCACGCCGGCGCCGGCTTCGCGGTCGGAGATGTGGCGCAGCCGGGCGACCGCGGCCGGGAGCCGGCGCAGCGCGACCGAC
>NZ_VRMC01000245.1:0-1184 GCF_008369905.1 Pseudonocardia sp. EV170527-09 | reverse complement strand
TCTCGTTCTCAGCAGAGCCCATAGGGTCTGATGTCATCACTCACAGTGCCCATCCCGCCGGACGCTGAGGTCCGGCGTGTCGGGCCGGAACCACCGTTCGTTGCACAGGCCCTCCCGGGCGAGACGGAAGTACGTCGCGTCGCCCTGCGGTGCGGCACCGGACGCCGCCGGGTCGAGCGGGGCGAGATCCTGGTTCCCCAGGGCACGAGCCAGACCCAGCGCGGCCTCGCCGTGACCCTGCATGCTCGCCGCGCTCAGGTTCTCCGGAGCGTCGCCCGTCGTGTGGTACTGCACCGGCTGCTCGACGAACGCGACGTCAACGCCGGGCCGGCCGGCGTCGATGACCCGGGTGAGGTCGGTGTCGTTGGGCAGCAGCCGGAACATCTCGACCAGTGACGAGTCGCCCGTCGGGTGCGGGACGGCGTCGGCGAACACCCGGGCCAGCCCGGCGTTGCCCGGGGAGGTCCGGAACATCAGCGACGGCCCGGACACCCCGCGCGCCTCGAAGTTCACGGTGACCGTCGGGCGCGCGGATGGGCTCAGCTCGTCGCGCACCCAGGCCTGCATGCCGAGCAGACCGACCTCCTCGGCGTCGGTGATCAGCACGACGAGGTCGTTGCGCAGCGGCGGGCCCTCCCGCATCGCGCGCACCGCCTCCAGGATCGCTGCCACTGACGCCATGTCGTCCGCGGCGCCGGGCCCGCTCGCGACCGAGTCATAGTGCGCGGACAGAACGACCGCCCCGGTCGGGTCGGTGCCGGGCAGGGTGGCGACGAGGTTGTCGACCGGCGCCGCGGTCAGCCTGCCGTCGGCCCCGCCGATGCCGGTCGAGGAGTGCAGCCGTGTGGTCAGCCCGGCCGCGCTCAGCCGGGCGGCGATCGCGTCCCGGGCGGCACCGGCGGCCTGGCTCCCGCCCGGGCGCGGGCCGTCGACCAGGTCGTCCACCGTGCGCATCGCCCGGTCCGCGCTGAACACGCCGGGGTCCGCGTCCGTCGGGACGGGAACTGGTGCACGTCCGTCCAGCCACGTCGCCGCACTCACCAGGAGTAGGGCCAGGACCGCCAGCAGCCGCGGGCCTGTGCAACGAACGGTGGTTCCGGCCCGACACGCCGGACCTCAGCGTCCGGCGGGATGGGCACTGTGAGTGATGACATCAGACCCTATGGGCTCTGCTGAGAACGAGA
>NZ_VRMC01000244.1:0-1244 GCF_008369905.1 Pseudonocardia sp. EV170527-09 | reverse complement strand
GTGGCCGTCCGGCCAAGGCTCCTCAGGGTGAGGCTGCCTGATTAGCCGAATGAGATAAGAAAGGCGTCGGCCCCGCAGTCCGAAATGGTCAGGAATGCGGGGCCGTACCTGTGCTGTGCCAAAAACAATCGCTAGAAATGGGGAGAGAAATGGGATTCCTGACTGCGCGGCGAGAGCGGGCGGCCGACGAGCGCGAGGCCGATGCACTGTGGTGGTCCTGGCGGCAGGCGTGCGAGGGCGCCGGGCTCTGCCACCAGGTCGACACCGTCTCCGGCGCCACGGTCGTAGTGCCGCAGCTGGTCGACATCGTCCTGGGACCACCGACGATCCTGACCGTCAAGCTGCTGCCGGGGCAGCTGCTCTCCGACCTGCGTCGGGTCGCGCTGCGCATCGCCCCGCACCTGGGAGCGGTCGCCTTGCGGGTCACCCCGCTAGGGCAGATCCACGCCCGGGTGGAGCTGCTGGCGACCGACCCGCTCGACGTCCGCGTCGACCTCGACCTGCCTGCCCGCCCGGGCCAGGTCTTCATCGGCCGCGACGAGACCGCCCACGACGTGGTCCAGTCCTGGGCCGACGTCGCGCACACGATCGTCCAGGGCGTCACCCGCTCCGGGAAGTCCGTGTGGACCTACGGCCTGCTGGCGCAGCTCGCTGCCGACCCGCTGGTCACCGTGTGCGGCTCCGACCCCACCGGCCTGCTCTGGCGCCCCTTCGCCGGGACCCGACACGCCGCCCTGCAGGTCTCCGGCGTTGACGACCCTGGCGCCCACGAGGTCCTTCTCCAGGCGCTCGTCGATGACATGGACGCGCGGATCGCCGCGATGCCCGCCGATCGCGACACCGTCGCGATCACCACCGACCAGCCCCTGCGGGTCGTGGTGCTCGAGGAGCTGGCCGCGCTCTACCGCGTCGCCGACTCCGTGTCGACGACGAAGGACCCGGTCGGCAAGCGCATCCGGTCGCTGGTCGGGCGTCTGCTCGCCGAGGGGGCGAAGGCTGGCTACCGCGTGGTGATCATCGTGCAGCGCGCCGAGGCCGCGATCGTCGGAAGCTTCGAGCGGGCCATGTGCTCGCTGCGAATCAGCTTCCGCACCGACACCCGTGCCAGCGCTGAGCTGCTCCACCCGGGCGCACCCGGCGAGCTGGCCGACCAGCACACCACCGCCCGCCCCGGGATCGCCCTGATGTCGGCCCCAGGCGAGGAGCTGATCCGCTTCCGGGGCCCTTACCTGCGCGGATACCCC
>NZ_VRMC01000243.1:0-1276 GCF_008369905.1 Pseudonocardia sp. EV170527-09 | reverse complement strand
TCCGCGGGAACTGCGCCAACAGAGCCCGCACCTGCGGCTCGACCGCATCAGCCAGCGAACCCCGCGGGCCCCGTTCCCGCCGCGGTGGGCCCGGCGCCCGCAGCGCCGAACGCACCGTGTTCCGCGCGACTCCCAGCCGGCGGGAGATCTCCTTGATCGGGACACCCTCCGCCCGATGCAGACGACGGATCTCGGACCAGTCCTCCACCGACAACACCCCCTCAGCGTCGCCCAGAAGGGGTCAATCCCAATCCGACGTCAGGGGGTCAGTCTCAGGCCGTCGTCGACACCTGTCCTATTCGCGGGATCCGTTCGTCTGTTTCACCACCAGCCAGGACCTGGGCACGTTCTTCGACTGCCACCGCCGGGCGTTCGCCCACTTCGGCGGCGTTCCCGCAGCGATCGTCTATGACCGCACCAAGACCGTGGTCCGCCGCCACGTCGCGCCGGGCAGAGCGGTGCCGCTGCACCCGCAAGCGGCGGCGTTCGCCGAGCACTACGGGTTCGCCATCGACGTGCTGGCCGCTTACCGCCCGACCGGCAAAGGACGAGTGGAGCGTCAGGTCGCGATCGTCCGCGAGCACGTCCTGGCCGGGCGCAGCTTCTTGTCAACGGCGGCTGAAAACTGAGCAGAAGTCGACGCCTGAAAAGTCACCACCCAGGCCTGGTCTCAGTCGGTGGTGCGGTCCTTGATGAGGAGTTCCCGGCGGGCGCGGGTGCGGTAGGACTCCCCGGACAGAGTGAGAACTTCGGCGTGGTGGACGAGGCGGTCGATCATGGCTGCGGCGACGACGTCGTCGGAGAACGTCTCGCCCCAGCGGCCGAAGGGCAGGTTCGAGGTGACCATGACGCTGGCTTGTTCGTAGCGTGAGGCGAGCTTGGCCCCCTGCGCCGGACACTGACGGTGTGGGGTCAGTGATCTTGGTGTGGCGGGGTGTGGGCTGTTTCGTAGTCGGCTGGGCTGAGCATCCCGATGCTGGAGTGGCGCCTGATCGGGTTGTACCAGCACTCTATCCACTCGAATATCGCATTGGCAAGATCGGCGCGGCTTTTCCAGGATCTGGAGTCGAGTAGTTCCAGCTGCATCGTCCCCCAGAAGGACTCGACCATCGAGTTGTCGTAACAATCGCCGACCGAGCCCATGGAACCGACTAGTCCCGCCTCGATCAGTCGGCGCCCGAACGCCCAGGACGTGAATTGCCTGGGTTCAACCGATCGTTGCAACACCGGGTTGTCAGGCTGAGCGTAGCTGCTCTTCGAACACTTCGGCGGGGGT
>NZ_VRMC01000242.1:0-1326 GCF_008369905.1 Pseudonocardia sp. EV170527-09 | reverse complement strand
TCAGCCGTGGGCGAGGTCGGAGAACCGGCTGTAGTGCAGCTGGTGGGCGACGGTGATCGTCGTGGTCGGGCCGTTACGGTGCTTGGCCAGGATCAGGTCGGCCTCACCGGCACGCGGGTCGTCCTGCTCGAACGCGTCGGGACGGTGCAGCAGCACCACCATGTCCGCGTCCTGCTCGATCGAGCCGGACTCACGCAGGTCCGACAGCATCGGACGCTTGTCGGTGCGCTGCTCGGGACCACGGTTCAGCTGGCTCATCGCCACCACCGGGACCTCGAGCTCCTTGGCCAGCAGCTTGATCTGCCGGGAGAACTCCGAGACCTCCTGCTGACGTGACTCGACCTTGCGGCCCGAGGTCATCAGCTGCAGGTAGTCCAGGATGATCAGCTTCAGGTCGTAGCGCTGCTTCATCCGGCGCGCCTTGGCCCGGATCTCCATGAGTGTCAGGTTCGGCGAGTCGTCGATGTAGAGCGGCGTCTCGGAGATCTCCGACATCCGCCGCGCCATCCGCGTCCAGTCCTCGTCCGACATCCGGCCGGCGCGCATGTCGGCCAGCCGGATCCCGGCCTCCGCCGACAGCAGACGCATGACGATCTCGGACTTGCTCATCTCCAGCGAGAAGAACGCGCTGGTCATGCCGTTCTTGATGGAGCAGGAGCGGGCGAAGTCCAGACCCAGGGTCGACTTGCCCAGACCCGGCCGGGCCGCGACGACGACCATCTGGCCCGGGTGCAGGCCGTTGGTGACCTGGTCGAGGTCGGCGAAGCCGGTCGGCACACCCGTGGACTGGCCGCCCCGGGAGGCGATCGCGTCGATCTCGTCCATCGTGGGCTGGAGCAGCTCCTCCAGCACCGTGTAGTCCTCGGTGGTGGTGCGCTCGGTGACCTCGTAGACCGCGGCCTGGGCCCGGTCCACCGCGTCGTCGACGTCGCCGCCGTCGGCGCCGTGGTAGCCGAGCTGCACGATCCGGGTACCCGCCTCCACCAGCCGTCGCAGGACCGCCTTCTCGCCGACGATCTCGGCGTAGTACGCCGCATTCGCCGCGGTGGGCACGGTGGCGATGAGGGTGTGCAGGTAGGGCGCGCCGCCGAGGCGGACCAGTTCACCGCGCCGCTGCAGCTCCGCCGAGACGGTCACCGCGTCCGCGGGCTCGCCACGGCTGTAGAGGTCCAGGATCGTCTCGTAGACGGTCTGGTGGGCCGGCCGGTAGAAGTCCTCCGGGCGCAGCACCTCCACGACGTCGGCGATCGCGTCCTTGCTCAGCAGCATGCCGCCGAGCACCGACTGTTCGGCCGTGAGGTCCTGCGGCGGCTGACGGTCGAACGT
>NZ_VRMC01000241.1:0-1344 GCF_008369905.1 Pseudonocardia sp. EV170527-09 | reverse complement strand
GCCACTACCACGACATCGGCATCCTCGAACCGGCCCACATCGACCCCGACACCGGCTACCGCTTCTACGACACCGGTCAGGTCGACCACGCCCACATCATCCGCCGGTTCCGCTCCCTGGGCATGTCCATTCCCGACATCAAGGCGCTCCTGAGCACCGACGACGCCGGGGCCCGCACCGAGATCATCACCACCCATCTCGAACAGATGGAGGCTGCGCTCGCCCAGACCCGCGACACCGTGGGGGCCCTGCGTGAGCTGCTCGCCCCGACGAGCCCTCCCACCGACGTCACGTTGCGCCACGAGCCGGCGCTCGCGGTGTGGTCCATCAGCGCCGTCATCGACGTCTCCGAGATCGACGACTGGTTCGCCGCGGCACTGCGGACACTGCACCAGGCCGTCGCCACGGCCCCGGGCGCGCCTGACGCGACGGTGCCGGGCGGCCTCTACGAGCGAGCACTGTTCCTCGAACAGCAGGGCCGCGCCACCATGTTCGTCCCCGCGCCACCGTCCATCGATCCACCCGAGGGGGTCCAGGCCGAGGTCCTTCCCGGGACCGAGTTCGCGGTGCTCACCCATCCCGGCGGCCACGACGGCATCGACCGCAGCTACGCGGCCCTGGGGATCTATGTCAACGAGCATCTGATCAGCAGCCAGGGACCCATCCGCGAACACTACGTCGGCGGCACCCGCACGGATCCGGCGCGGTTCACCGCCACCGAGATCTGCTGGCCGATCTTCAGCACCACCACACCGCCGGAATGACAGGAGCACAGTGAATGCACGAGCGATTCGGCACCTATGGAGCGTGGCTCAACCCCGCACTGGGTGATGCCCCCCGTATCGACTACGCGCCGCAACTCGAGGATCTGGGATATCAGACGATCTGGGTGGGGGTCGGGGCATGCCCTGTCGGTGACCTCGCCCTGGTTGAGCAGATGGTGGCCGTGACGAACAACGCGATCATCGCGACGGCGATCATCAACATGTGGCAGGACGACGCCCGCGGCATCGCCCGTCACTATCACCGCATCGTCGACCGCCACGGGCCCCGGCTGCTCCTCGGCGTCGGACTCGGCCATCCCGAGACCCGAGACACCTACACGAGACCGTTCGACCGAATAGCCGACTACGTCGATGCGCTCCTGGCCGACAGCGTGCCCGCCGAGGCGATCGTGATCGGCGCCCTGGGAAAGCGGACACTGACGTTGGCCGGGGAGAAGACGCTGGGCGCACATCCGTATCTCACTGTCCCCGCGCACACTCGGTGTCCGCGTACGGGCTCTGATGTCGCTGTAGGTACGAGCTGGTTTGTCGTTGGTCCGGCGCGTCGGACCGAAGATCA
>NZ_VRMC01000240.1:0-1364 GCF_008369905.1 Pseudonocardia sp. EV170527-09 | reverse complement strand
GTCCCTTACGAGACTGGTTCCCACCGTCCACGATCAGTGCTGCGGGCCAGACCGGCCGCGGCGAGATGCCGCAACGCGGTAGAGGTGTTACTCGACGCCATCCCCGCCGCCGCCGCAATGTCCTTGGTCCGACGATGCCCGGCACCCAACGCGGCCAGAACCCGCTGCTGAGTCAGCCGGGGCACTGGCCATTCAGGCGCAGCGCGCGGCACTCACACGTTCGGCAGACCGATCCGTCCGGCCAGACCGCGGCGAAGCAGCCGAACCGCCCGCAGCGGACGCAGGTGCGCTTGTGCCAGCGCTCGAACTGCTCCGAGGTGAAGGACGCCGGGCTCACTTGTCGTCGAGGATCCGGGCCGGGCGGGGGCGCAGCTTCGCGACGGTGGAGGGCGGCGCCGGGCGGTCGTCTGTGGCGGTGCGTCGGACGCCGGCGTTCTCGGCGGTGGTGGCAACCAGCTCGGCCGGGGTGCAGCCGAGGATGTCGCAGAACGCCGAGAGCACCTGCAGCGACAGCCGTTCCGGGATGCCAGAGACCAGGCGGTGGACCTGGGAGGCCGACAAGTCGATGCCCCGGTCGGCCAGCAGCGGAACGAGCTGGGTGGCGGTGAAGATCCCCCGGCTGGCCATCACCTCCCGCAGCCGCCAGGAGTAGCCGACCTTCCGCTTCACGCTCGCGTCTCCTGCCCGGTCGTCGAGCCTGCTGCGAGGGCCTCGGCGATCGTGGCGTCGAGGTGGCGGCGCAGAGTGCGCTTGCGGAAGTCGGAGGACACGCAGGTGTAGATCGAAGTCGTAGACGCGTGCTTGAGCTTGACCCCTGACGCCGGACACGTCACCTGAGGTGGACCCGGTCCACCAGGGAGGATGTTGTTCGTGCCTGCACCTCACCCGCCCGAGTTCCGGCGTCGCGCCGTGGACCTTGCTCGTGCTGGCGACAAGCCGGTGTCTGCGATCGCGAAGGAACTGTCGATATCGGAGTCGTGTTTGCGGAGCTGGATGGCCCAGGCCGCCGCCGACGACACCGGCGGCTCTGATTCACGGCTGAGTAGCGCCGAGAAACGCGAATTGACCGGGCTCCGTAAGGAGAAGCGTCGCCTTGAGGTGGAGAACGAGATTCTCAAGCGGGCGGCCGCGTATTTTGCCCGGGAGAACGTTCTCCCAAAGTAGTTTTCCCGCTGGTCCGTGAACTCGCCGACGATGGATTCGACGTCGCGGTGACCTGCCGGGTCCTTGGCGTGCGCCGCCAAGGCTACTACGAATGGTGATCCGGGCACAAATCCGTTCGGGCGGTGGAGAACGAGTTGTTGCTCAAACACATCACCACGATCCACGAAGAATCCCGCGGAACGTACGGGTGGCCGCGTGTC
>NZ_VRMC01000023.1:0-67696 GCF_008369905.1 Pseudonocardia sp. EV170527-09 | reverse complement strand
GGCGCGGGGGTGGCCGGGGCGGCCGGGCGGATGCCGCCGAGCCCGGCCGCCGCGCCTGCCACGACCAGCACGGCGACGGCGGCGGCCAACGCGGGACGCAGCCGTCGCCCGGAACCGGGGGAGGGCCCGCCCTGCCGCGACGACGTCGCGGCAGCCGGGCGGTCGGTCGTCGTCCGGCCGGAGGTCACCGGCGCAGCGTACGGCGCTGCCGTCCGACCCCGGCGCGGCGTTCCGGCGGGCGGCGGGCCGCGGTCGCCCGGCGGTCCGGAGCGGGTGCCGCGGGGCCTCAGCCCGGCAGCAGCGTCAGCCGCACCGACCGCGTCGGGTTGTCCACGTTGGTGTCGACCAGGCAGATCGACTGCCAGGTCCCCAGCGCGGGCCGGCCGTCGATCACCGGGACCGTCGTCGACGGCGGCACGAACGCGGGCAGCACGTGGTCGCGACCGTGCCCGGCGCTGCCGTGCCGGTGCCGCCAGCGGTCGTCGGCGGGCAGCAGCTCGCGCAGCTGCGCGAGCAGGTCGGAGTCGCTGCCCGCCCCGGTCTCGATGACCGCGATCCCGGCCGTCGCGTGCGGCACGAAGACGTTGAGCAGGCCGTCGTCGGCGCCGCAGTCGGACAGGAAGCGTTCGATCCGGTGCGTCAGGTCCACGACCGTCTCCTCGGAACCGGTCCGGATCTCGATCAGCTCGCTGTACACACCCCGAGACAGTAGGACCGTCGGTACGGTCGGGCAGCGTGGACGACTCGGTCACCTTCGCCGGATGGGAACTGCCACACCGGCCCGGCTACCTGAACACCGCGAGCATCGGCATCCCGCCGCGACGGGCGTCGGCGGTGGTCGCCGACGTCGTGGCGCGCTGGGCCGTCGGCGGGACCTCGCCGAAGGACTTCGACGACGCCGTCGAGACGGCCCGTGCCGGGTTCGCCGCGATCACCGGGGTGCCGGTCGCCGATGTCGCGCAGGGCGCCACGACGTCCGGTCTCATCGGTCCGCTCGCCGCGTCGGTGCCCGAGGGCACCCGGGTACTCGTCGCCCGCGGCGAGTTCTCCTCGGTGACCCGGCCGTTCGCGGTGCAGGCCCACCGCGGGGTCCGGGTGACCGAGGTGCCGCTCGCCGAGCTGGCGGCGCACGCCGCCGACCACGACCTCGTCGCGGTGTCGGTGGTGCAGTCCGCCGACGGTGCGATCGCCGACGTCGACGCGCTGTTCGCCGCTCGCGCCCGCAGCGGCGTGCGGCTGCTGTTCGACGTCACCCAGGCCGCCGGATGGCTCCCGCTGCGCCTGCACGACGCCGACGCCGTCGTCGGGTCGGGGTACAAGTGGCTGCTCGCGCCGCGCGGCGCCGCCTGGCTGGCCCGGCGGCCGTCCTGGGTCGACGGGCCGCCCGCCGGGGCGCGCTGGCCGGAGCCCACCCCGCACTCCGCGGGCTGGTACGGCACCCGGGACCGCTGGGGTGGTGGGCTCTACACCCCGGACCCGCCCGCGCGGCCCGGACCGGCCGGGGGCGAGGAGGCCCCGGTCTGGTTCGCCCATGCCGGCGCCGCGGTGACGCTGCCGTGGCTGGCCTCGCTCGACCCCGAGGGCCTGCGCGCGCACTGCGTCGGCCTCGCGGACGGCCTGCGCGAGCGCCTCGGGATGCCACCCGCCGGGTCGGCCATCGTGTCGGTGCGCGCCGAGGGAGCGGCCGACCGGCTGGCCGCGGCCGGGATCACCGCCGCCGTACGGGACGGGGCCGCCCGGCTGGCGTTCCACCTGTCGACCACGCTCGACGACGTCGAGGCGGCCGCCGCCGCGCTCCGTTGAGCGTCGCGCCTCTCAGCTCCGGCCGGGGAACACCGGCACGACGGGGGACCGCTCGGTGACCCCGCGCCAGTACGCGAGCCGGCCGGTGCACTCGACCATCGCCTTCAGCCCGGCCTCGCGGAGCGGGACCGACGACGACCGCTCGGTCACCGACCGCCAGGCGGCGATCGCGTCGGTCTCGGCCGACACCAGCAGCGCCCCGGCCGACACGCCGTCGACGACGGGCTGCGGGGCCGCGTACGCCGGCTGCGCCGAGACCGGCCGCTGCCCGATGTCGGACAGGGTCTGGGTGATCTGGCCGCGCAGGGTGGTGTGGGCCTCGATGTCGCCGCGGGCCCGGGTCGCCCACTCCGGCGGGATGAACGCGAGCGCCATCTTGTAGGCCCACAGAGCCGCGTGCTCGCAGGCGAGTGCCCGCTGCAGCGCGTCGACGGTGACCTGGGGGACCTGGGGCTCGTCGTCGGACTCCTGCCGCGGCAGCGGACCCGCGCTCATGCCGGGGCCCCGGTGAGGATCGCCGCGTAGGTGGCGCAGCAGGCGGCGACCTCGGCGACCAGCCCCACCTGCAGCGCCGAGGCGCGGGGGACGACCTCGCCCGCGCTGCGGGCCGACCCGGCGACGGCGTCGCGCACCGCGGCGAGGTCACCCGACGGTGGTGTCGCGGGGGAGGCGATCTGGCCCGGGGTGCGCCCGCCCGCCTGGTCCAGCGCGGCGGCGTGCTCCATCCGGGCGGCGCGCAGCGGCTCCAGCCGGCCCGCGAGCGACGGGTCGCCGGTCACCGCGGCGGCGATCAGCGCGGCGTCGGAGCGGGCGGCGTCGGCGAGCGCGAGCAGGGCGTCCGAGGCGTCCTGGGTGCGTGTGGTCGCGCGGGAGCAGCCCGCCAGTGGCACCGTCGCGGCCACCGCGGCCGCGGTCACCAGCACCTGGCGTCGGGTCGGGCGGACGCGGCGGGGGCCGGTCACCGACGACGGGACCGGCGACGACGGCGGCCCGGTCGGTGACATCCGGGGGGACACCCTGGGTGACACGGATGGCTGGCGGTCGTTCACGTCGGGTCATGCTGCCAGCACGCGCCGGGCCGCGCGGCACCGACCGTGCCCGCACGGGCCGCGGACGACCGCCCGTCGGCGGGCCACCGACCGTCGGCCCGCCGGGCGGACGCGCTAGGCTCGTCGGCCGTCCCCACCGTCACCGGCACCGCTCGGTCCCGTCCGGACGCGTCGCGGTGTGCGGCGCCGCTGTCGGATGCCGTCCGCAAGCGTCCGACGTGCCCGCCCACCGGCGGTCGCGACACCACGATCGTCCCCAACCGGAGCCCTGCCGACCGGTCGTCACCCCGGCAGGCCCCCCACACGAGGAGAGTCACCCGATGCGCAGTCCGGACCCCGCACAGCTGGCAGACCAGCTGCGCGGCGTGCTCGAGCCGGTGGTCCACGGGGCCGGGCTGGAGATCGACGCCGTCGAGGTCCGCTCCGCCGGGCGACGGCACTCGGTCAAGCTCGTCGTCGACCTGCCCGAGTCCTCGCCCGAGACCGGCATCGACCTCGACGTCATCGCCCGGCTCAGCCGTTCCGCGGCCGCCGAGCTGGACCCGCACGAGCACCTCATCGAGGGTTCGTACACGCTCGAGGTGACCTCGCCCGGGATCGACCGGCCACTCACCGAGCCCCGGCACTGGCGGCGGGCCTACCTGCGCCTGGCACGGCTCACGCTGACCGACGGCTCCGTCGTCGACGCCCGGGTCGGCCGGCTCGACGGCGACACGGTCGCCGTCGCGGTCCCCGGCCGGAAGACACCGGAGCGGCGCGACATCCCGCTCGCGGAGATCCGCCACGCCCAGGTGCAGGTCGAGTTCAAGCCCGCGCCGCCCGCGGAGACCGCACTGCTCGATCCGGACGCGCTGTCCGGCAGCACCGACGGGGCCGACGGGGCCCCCACGAACCACGACGGCCCTGACGGCCATGAGGGCCATGAGGGCCATGAGGGCACTGCCCGCGACGAGGAGAACCGGTGAACGTCGACATCCCCGCGCTGCGCGCGATCGAGCGGGACAAGGAGATCCCGTTCGAGACGGTCCTCTCGGCCATCGAGACGGCGCTGCTCACCGCCTACAAGCACACCGACGGTCACCACCCGGACGCCCGCGTCGACATCGACCGCAAGAGCGGTGTGGTGCGGGTCATGGTCCGCGACGCCGCCGACGCGTCCGAGGACGGCACCCCCGGTCCGGAGTTCGACGACACCCCGGACGGCTTCGGCCGGATCGCCGCGACGACCGCCCGCCAGGTCATCCTGCAGCGGCTGCGCGACGCCGAGCACGAGCGCACCTACGGCGAGTTCTCCACCAAGGAGGGCGAGGTCGTCGCGGGCATCGTGCAGCGCGACGCGCGCGCCAACGCCCGCGGCGTCGTCGTGGTCGAGCTCTCCGGCGGCACCGAGGCCGTGCTGCCCGCCGCCGAGCAGGTGCCGGGCGAGGTCTACAAGCACGGCGACCGGATCCGCTGCTTCGTCATCGGCGTGAACCGCGGCCCGCGGGGCACCTCGATCACGCTGTCGCGGACCCACCCGAACCTGGTGCGCAAGCTGTTCGCCCTCGAGGTGCCCGAGATCGTCGACGGTTCCGTCGAGATCGTCTCGGTGGCCCGTGAGGCGGGGTTCCGCTCCAAGATCGCGGTGCGCTCGACCCGCTCCGGGCTCAACGCCAAGGGTGCCTGCATCGGTCCGATGGGCGCCCGGGTGCGCGGCGTGATGGGCGAGCTGGCCGGTGAGAAGATCGACATCATCGACTGGTCCGAGGACCCGGCCGAGTTCGTCGGCAACGCGCTCTCACCGTCGAAGGTGGTGTCGGTGACGGTGCTCGACGAGCGCGCCCGGATCGCCCGCGTCGTCGTGCCGGACTTCCAGCTGTCGCTGGCGATCGGCAAGGAGGGGCAGAACGCCCGTCTGGCCGCCCGGCTCACCGGCTGGAAGATCGACATCCGCAGTGACGCCGACCCGCGCGACCCGGTCACCCCCGACGGTGGGCCGGCCGACCCCGCCGGGGAGCCGTCCTGACCGACGGAGATCAACAGCAGGGGTCGGGCGAGGGAATGCCCGACGACCGCCCTGCGCTACACTCGTCATCGGCCCGCGGTCGCGGACCGTCGCCCACGCACACCCGGTCGGTTCCGATCCGGACCTGTGTGGGGTGCCGGACCCGGGAACGGGCCGACGTACTGTTGCGGGTGGTCGTGGAGAACGGACGTTGCATTCCGGATCCGCGCCGCCGTCTCCCCGGACGGGGTGCCTGGTTGCACCGCTCGACGGGGTGCCTGGACAAGGCCGAGCGACGCTCGGCGTTCGCCCGGGCGTTACGCGTCCGTTCGGCACCGGACGTCACCGCCGTCAGGCGGTGGCTGCAGGAGTCGCACGACCCGCTGGGGCTCGGGAACCTCTCGGACCCGTCATCGGAAGAAAGCAAGGTCGACCAGTCATGAGCCAGCAGTGAAGATCGCACCATGAACGTGCTTCGACACTAGGTTCGAGGTCGAGCGGGATGCTGCCGCCCGGCCTCCGGTCAGGATGAGGAGAGCAGTGGCAGGCAAGGCCCGCGTGCACGAGCTCGCGAAAGAGCTCGGAATCAGCAGTAAGCAGGTCCTCAGCAAGCTGCAGGACCTGGGGGAGTACGTGAAGTCCCCCTCCTCCACCGTGGAGGCCCCGGTCGTGCGCAAGCTGCGCGACGCGATGGCCTCCGGTGGTGGCCCCGCCGGCGGTCAGCGCCGCGGTTCCGGCGCGCCCGGTGGCGGTCGTCCGCGTGCCGGTGGCTCCGGTGCCCCGTCGCCGTCGCGCCCGACCCCGGGTGCGGCCCCCAAGCCCGGCCCGCGTCCGGGTCCGCCGGCCCCCGCGACACCCACCCCGGGCGCCCCGTCGCCGTCACAGCCCGCGGCGCGCACCGACGCCCCGAAGCCGGGACCGGCCGCGCCCAAGCCCGGCCCGCAGGCCCCGGCGGCTCCGGCTGCCCCGGCCGCCCAGACCCCTGCCGCGGCCGCCGAGGCCCCGGCCGCGCCGAAGCCCGGTTCCGCCGCGCCGAAGCCCGGTCCGGCGGCTCCGAAGCCCGGCCCGGCCGCGCCGAAGCCCGCCTCGACGCCCCGCCCCGGTCAGGGACAGGGTGGCCAGGGCGGTGGCGCCCCGCGTCCCTCGGGCCAGCCCGGTGAGCGTGGTGCCCGTCCGGGCCCGCGTCAGCCGCGCGTCGGCAACAACCCGTTCGGCGTCGGCCAGGGTTCGCCCAAGCCGGGTCCGCGTCCCGGTGCGCCGCAGCCCCAGCAGGGCGGTGGCCAGCAGGGCGGCCGTCCCGAGGCTCCGGCCGCGCGTTCCGGTGAGGCCCCGCCGCGTCCGCCGCGTCCGGGCGGCGCTCCGGGTGCGGGCGGTCCCCGTCCGAACCCGGGCAACATGCCTCCGCGGCCGAACCCGGGCATGATGCCCGCGCGTCCGGCTGCCGGTCGTCCCGGTGCCGGTGCCGGCGGTCGTGGCGGCCCCGGCGGCGGTCGTGGTGGCCCCGGTGCCGGTCGTGGTGGCCCCGGTGGCGGTCGTCCCGGTGGCGGTGGCGGCGGTTTCCGTCCCGGTGGCGGCGGTCCCGGTGGTCCGCCCCCGGCCGGCGGTGGATTCCGCGGTCGTCCCGGTGGTGGCGGTGCGCGTGGTCGCGGCGGTGCCGCGGGTGCGTTCGGCCGTCCCGGTGGCCCGGCCCGCAAGGGTCGCAAGTCGAAGCGGCAGAAGCGCCAGGAGTACGACGCCATGGCCGCGCCCTCGGTGGGCGGCGTCCGCCTGCCCAAGGGCAACGGCGAGACGATCCGGCTGCCGCGTGGCGCGTCGCTGACCGACTTCGCCGAGAAGATCAACGCCAACCCGGCCTCGCTGGTGCAGGTTTTGTTCCACCTCGGTGAGATGGTCACGGCCACCGCGTCGGTCTCGGACGAGGTCCTGGAGCTGCTCGGCCAGGAGATGAACTACCGCGTGCAGGTCGTCTCCCCCGAGGAGGAGGACCGTGCGCTGCTGGAGTCGTTCGACATCGAGTTCGGTGACCCGGGCGACGAGGACGCGCTCGAGGCCCGTCCGCCGGTCGTGACCGTCATGGGTCACGTCGACCACGGTAAGACGCGGCTGCTGGACACGGTCCGCAAGGCGAACGTCCGTGAGGGCGAGGCCGGCGGCATCACCCAGCACATCGGCGCCTACCAGGTCGCGGCCGAGCTCGAGGGCGAGGAGCGGCTCATCACGTTCATCGACACCCCGGGTCACGAGGCGTTCACCGCCATGCGTGCCCGTGGTGCGAAGTCCACCGACATCGCGGTCATCGTGGTGGCGGCGGACGACGGCGTGATGCCGCAGACCGTCGAGTCGATCAACCACGCCCAGGCGGCCGGTCTGCCGATCGTCGTCGCGGTCAACAAGATCGACGTCGAGGGTGCGAACCCGCAGAAGATCCGTCAGCAGCTCACCGAGTACAACCTGGTGGCCGAGGAGTACGGCGGCGACACCATGTTCGTCGACATCTCCGCGAAGCAGGGCACCAACATCGAGGCCCTGCTCGAGGCGATCCTGCTGACCGCCGACGCGGCGCTCGACCTGCGGGCCAACCCCGAGATGGAGGCGCAGGGCGTCACCATCGAGGGTCACCTGGACCGCGGTCGCGGCCCGGTGGCCACGGTGCTGGTCCAGCGCGGAACGCTCCGGGTCGGCGACTCGGTCGTGGCCGGCGACGCCTCCGGGCGCGTCCGGCGCATGGTCGACGAGCACGGCCAGGACGTCACCGAGGCGCTCCCGTCGCGCCCGGTGCAGGTCATCGGTCTGACGTCGGTGCCGGGTGCGGGCGACACGTTCCTCGTCGTGGACGAGGACCGGGTGGCCCGCCAGATCGCCGACCGGCGCCGCGCCCGCGAGCGCAACGCCGAGCTGGCGAGCCGTCGCAAGCGCGTCAGCCTGGAAGACCTGGACGCCGCGCTGAAGGAGACCAACACCCTCAACCTGATCATCAAGGGTGACAACTCGGGCACCGTCGAGGCGCTCGAGGAAGCCCTGATGAAGCTGGACGTGGGTGAGGAGGTCGAGCTGCGGGTCATCCACCGCGGCGTCGGCGGCATCACCGAGGGCGACATCAACCTCGCCATCGCGGACAACGTCATCGTCATGGGCTTCAACGTCCGTGCCGAGGGCAAGGCCACCGAGCTGGCCAACCGCGAGGGCGTCGAGATCCGCTACTACTCGGTGATCTACCAGGCGATCGACGAGATCGAGGCGGCCCTCAAGGGCATGCTCAAGCCGGAGTACGAGGAGGTCGAGCTGGGCCGCGCCGAGGTCCGCGACGTCTTCAAGTCCTCGAAGTTCGGCACGATCGCCGGTTGCCTGGTGATGAGTGGGGAGATCCGCCGGAACGCCCGGGCGCGCCTGCTGCGCGACTCGAAGGTGATCCACGAGAACCTCCCGATCTCGTCGCTGCGCCGGTTCAAGGACGACGTGGTCGAGGTCCGCGAGGGCTTCGAGTGCGGTCTGACGCTCGGTACCTACAGCGACATCAAGGTCGACGACGTCATCGAGACGTTCGAGATGCGGGAGAAGCCGCGCGACTAGCGGTTGACGAACGCGCTCCGACGGGGCGGCCGGTCACCGGCCGCCCCGTCGGCGTCAGTGGAGGTGTGTGTGTACGTCGGCTCCCTGGAGTGTGACGTCCTGCTCGGCGACGTCCGGTCGCTCAAGCAGAAGCGGTCGATGGTCCGTCCGCTGCTCGCCGAGCTGCGCCGGTTCGAGGTGGCGGCCGCCGAGGCCGGCCATCTGGACCTGCACCGGCGCGCGCTGATCGGGGTGAGCTGCGTGGCCGCCGACACGGGCCACGTGCGCGCCCTGCTGGAGCGGTGCGAGCGACTCGTCGCCGCCCGCCCCGAGCTGGAGCTGCTGTCCGCGCGGACACGGCTGTTCGGCCCGGACGACGACTGACCGCCGCCCCGCTCGGGCGCGGCGCAACCCCGCGACCCGTGCCTAGACTCGGGCTCGCACGACCCGGTGGAAGGAGCAGGACATGGTCGACCAGGCCCGCGCGCGCAAACTCGCGAAGCGGATCTCGCAGATCGTGGCGGAGGCCCTCGAGCACGAGGTGAAGGACCCGCGGCTGGCGATGGTGACGATCACCGACACCCGTGTCACCGGTGACCTGCGCGAGGCGACCGTGTTCTACACGGTCATGGGTGCCTCGCTGGAGGAGGAGCCGGACACCGCGGGCGCCGCCGCCGCGCTGCAGAGCGCGAGCGGGGTGCTCCGCAGCCGGGTGGGGCAGCAGACCGGGGTGCGGCACACGCCGAGCCTCGCGTTCGTGCTGGACGCGGTGCCGGACACGGCCCGCCGGATGGAGGAGCTGCTGGCGCGCACTCGCGCCTCCGACGAGGAGGTGGCCCGGTTGGCGGCCACGGCGTCCCCGGCGGGGGACCCGGATCCGTACAAGGCCCCGCGGGAGACCGACGCCGAGTGACCGGCGTCGTGCACGAGACCGTCCCGGGCCCCGGCCCGGTCGATCCGGCCGGGGCCGCGGCGGTCCTGCGCCGGGCCCGTGACGTGCTCGTGGTCGGGCACGTCCGGCCCGACGCGGACGCCGCGGGCAGCGCCCTGGCCCTGGCCACTGCCCTGCACCGCGCGGGCACCCCGGTCACCGTGTCGTTCGGCGGGCCGGACCAGGTGCCGGCCGCGCTGGTCGACAGCCTCGACCCCCACGGGCTCGTCGTCGTATCGGTGGACGCGCCGCGCTCGCCGGACCTGCTGGTCTGCTGCGACATCTCCGCGGCCCGTCGCCTCGGGGACCTGGAGCCGGTGCTGGACACGGCCGGGTCGTCGCTGGCGGTGGACCACCATGCGTCGTTCGTGGCGTTCACGGACCGGTACCTCGTCGACCCGGGTGCCCCGGCGACGGTGACGCTCGTCCGGGAGGTGCTCGCCGAGCTGGGCACCCCGTTGGACGCGGTCCTCGCCCGGTCGCTGTTCGCGGGGCTCTACACCGACACCGGCGGTTTCCGGCGCGGCGGCTCGGACGCGCTCCGGCTGGGCGCCGAGCTCGTCGACGCCGGCGTCGAGCCCGCCCCGCTGCTGCGGGACATCGGGGGTCCGGTGCCGTTCGCGTGGCTCGCGGCGCAGGCCACGGTGCTGGCCGGGGCCCATCGCGAACCGGGCGTCGCCGCCGGGGCGGACCTGGTGTGGGCCGCCGTCGACGTGGCGACCGCGGCCCGGTTCCGGGACCGCACGGTCACGCTGGTCGGGTCGCTGCAGGCCGCGGCCGGGGGCGGGGTCGCGGCGTTGCTGACCGAGACGGTGCCGGGTGAGTGGTCGGTGTCGCTGCGCGGCAGCGGTTCCCCGGACCTGTCCCGGGTGGCGACGGCGCTCGGTGGCGGTGGGCACGCCGGTGCCGCCGGGTTCGAGCGCGCCGGCACCCGCGACGGCATCCTGGCGCTGCTGCGTGCGGAGCTGGCTCGCTGAGAGTGCCCGGTCTACCGGGTTCATCCCGGGTACACGGCCCCGACATCACGACCGGGTACACCTCGGGGCGGTCCGGCGTCACGGCGTCGGGGCACGTAGCGTGTCCCGCGAGACCAGGAGGTGTGCGGTGCGATCCGAGCCCGCTGCGGCCCGCGGGGGCGACAGTCACGGCAACGCGTCCAGCGGGTGGCCGGAGTTCCTCCGTGCCTGGTTGCGCAACCCGGCCCGGGTGGGTGCGGTGTGGCCGAGCTCGCCGCGGTTGTCGGCGAAGCTGGCCCGCATCGCGCCGGGGCACGGCGCGCCGGTCGTCGTCGAGCTGGGGCCGGGCACCGGCGCCGTCACCACGCAGGTCGGGAGGCGGCTGCCCCCGGAGGGGCGGCACCTCGCCGTCGAGCTCGACCCGGGGATGGCCCGCTACCTGCAGGAGCGCCACCCGGGCGTCGAGGTCGTGAACGGCGACGCCCGCAAGCTGGGGGCGCTGCTCGCCGAGCGGGACATCACCTCGGTCGACGCGGTGATCTCCGGGCTGCCCTGGTCGCTGTTCGACCGCGTGATGCAGCAGGAGATCCTCGACCAGGTCGTCGGGGCGGTGGGGGAGACCGGTGCGTTCGCGACGTTCGCCTACTCCCACACCCTGCCGATGCCCTCGGCACGGCGGTTCAAGGCGACCCTGCACGAGACGTTCGACGAGGTCGTGATGACCCGGACGGTGTGGCGCAACCTGCCGCCCGCGTTCTGCTTCCTCTGCCGCCGCCCTCGTCGGTGACCCGGCCCGCCCCTCTCGCGGGCGGGCCCCGCGACATCCTCCGGCTCGCCCTGCCCGCCCTCCCGGTGCTGGCGGCCGAGCCGCTGTTCCTGCTGGTCGACACGGCCGTCGTCGGACGGCTGGGTGGGCTGCCGCTGGCCTCGCTCGCCGTCGCGGCGGTGCTGTTCGCGCAGGTCACGACCCAGCTGACGTTCCTGTCCTACGGGACGACGGCGCGCGCGGCCCGGTTCTACGGCGCCGGGCGCCGCTCGGCCGCGGTGACCGAGGGAGTGCAGGCGACCTGGCTGGCGCTGGGCGTCGGGCTGCTCGTCGTCGCGCTCGGACAGCTCGCCGCCGCACCGCTGGCGGGGCTGCTCGCCGGGGACCCGGCGATCGCCGGGGGTGCGGTCTCGTGGCTGCGCATCGCCCTGCTCGGCGCCCCGCTGGTCCTGGTGACGCTGGCCGGCAACGGTTGGATGCGCGGGGTGCAGGACACGCGTCGTCCGATGTGGATCGTGGTCGGCGGCAACCTGCTGTCCGCGCTGCTCTGTCCGCTCCTGGTGCACGGGGCGGGGGACTGGGCGGGCTGGGGGCTCGAGGGCTCGGCGATCGCGAACGTCGCGGGGCAGGCCGTCGCGGCGTCGCTGTTCCTCCGGGCGCTGGTCGTCGAACGACGGCGGGCCCCCGCCGGTGACCCGGTCCGCTTCGCCCCGGACACCGCGGTGCTCCGCTCCCAGGCGACGATGGGTCGCGACCTGATCGTGCGGTCGCTGGGGTTCCAGGCCTGCTTCCTGTCCGCGACGGCGGTGGCCGCCCGGTTCGGGTCCGAGTCCGTCGCCGCGCACCAGATCGTGCTGCAGCTGTGGGTGTTCCAGTCCCTGGTGCTCGACGCGGTCGCGATCGCGGCGCAGTCGCTGGTCGGGGCCGCCCTCGGTGGTGCTGCCGGCGACCGTGCTGCTGACGACCGTGCCGCCGACGACCGTGCCGCCGACGACCGCGCCGGCGGCGACCGTGCGGACACGGGTCCGGCGCGGGCGCTCGCCGCCCGGGTCACCCGCTACGGGCTCGTGCTCGGCTGCGGGTTCGGCGTGCTGTTCGCCGCGCTCTACCCCGTCCTGCCGCCGGTGTTCACCCACGACGCGGCCGTCCTCGCGGCGGTCCCCGCCGCGTGGTGGTTCTTCACCGCGCTGCAGCCGATCGCCGGGGTGGTGTTCGCCCTGGACGGTGTGCTGCTCGGCGCCGGTGACGCGGCCTTCCTGCGCACCACCACGCTGCTCGCCGCGCTGGGCGGGTTCCTGCCGATGATCTGGCTGTCCCTGCTGTTCGGGTGGGGACTGGCCGGGATATGGACCGGGCTCGCCGCGTTCATGGTGGTCCGCCTGGTCGCGGTGGGGCTGCGGGCACGGTCGGGGCGCTGGGCGGTCCCGGGGGAGATCCGGGCCTGACCGTCCGACCTGCTGCGCCCCGCGATGTGGCCCTCCCCGAGCTGCGGGCCCCGGTGGCTCGGTGGCCGGCCTGCTCGGCGCGCAGGAGATGGCCGCCCTGTCGCCGGGGTCGTCGGCCTCGGCCGGGCAGGACGAACGAGTCCGCACCCCTCCGTCGCCGCGACGGGGCCCGTTCGCCGCGGTGCGTGGAGCGACCCGTCGACGGAGTCCGGGCGGCCGAGTGGCACACCAGGCACCTGGTGGCGGGGCCCGGAGGTACACGACGTGCCACTCGGCGCCTCCGGGACGGGTCACCGGACGGATGTGCCGCGCTGCGGTCCCGTTCCCCGCGGGCCGGGATCCGGTGGCGGCAGGTGGTCAGCCCCGGCCGGTGGCCGAGGTCTCCGGCCGGTGGCCCGGGGCGTCCGGCCGGTGTACCGGGGCGTCGGAGTCCTCCGGCGCTCCGGCGTCCCCGGGGGGCGTGGCCGGCAGCGGCAGCCGCACGGTGAACACGGCGCCGGTGCCGTCGTCGCGGGCGCCGACCGTCACCGACCCGCCGAGGCGGCGGGCGATCCGGTCGACCAGCGCCAGCCCGATGCCGCGGGGGCGGCCGCCGGGCGTCGCGCGGGTGCTGAACCCGAAGGTGAACAGCTCGCGGGCGGTGTCGGGGGGCACTCCGGGGCCGCTGTCGGCGACCTCCAGGAGCAGCTCTCGGCCGTCGGGCCCGGTGCGCAGGACGACCGCGACCGACCGTTCCCCGGCGCGCCCGGTGACGACCTCGACCGCGTTGTCGACGAGGTTGCCGACCAGCGAGACCAGGTCGTCCGCGGCGAAGGGCAGTCGCAGCTCCGGCAGCACGTCGGGGTCGCAGGCGTCGGTGACGGAGAAGGTGACGTCGTGCTCGGAGGCCTGCCACGCCTTGTCGGCGAGCAGCGCGGCCAGGACCGGGTCGTACACCTCGGCCACGACCCGCGCGCCGGGCCCGCGGGTGCGGTCCAGCGCGGCGGTGCCGGCCGCCGCGGCGTCGGCGGTGTCGCCGAGCTCGATCAGGGTCAGCACGGTCTGCAGCCGGTTGCCGAACTCGTGCGCCTGCCCGGACAGCGCGGCGACGGTGCCGCGGGCCTCGTCGCGTTCGCGCAGCACCCCGGCCAGCTCGGTGCGGTCGCGCAGGGTGAACACCCGCGTCCCCGGGCCCGCGGCCGGCCCGGCGTGCCTGCTGTTGACCAGCAGCACCCGCTCCCCGGCCAGCGCGGCCCGGTCGCGCAGGTCCGAGCGCAGCCCGCTGGTGAGCACGGCCGCGACGGCCGGGTCCATGCCGAGCCCGGTGAGCGGCCGGCCCGGGACGGCGGGGTCGCCGGGGGAGTCGTGGTCGGGCAGGCCGAGCAGTCTCCGGGCCTCGGCGTTGACGACGACGAGCCGCCCGTCGCCGTCGACGACCAGCAGCCCCTCGCCGACGGCGTGCAGCACCGCCTCGTGGTGGGTGTAGGCGGCGGTGATGTCCTCGGGCTCCAGGCCCAGGGTCTGGCGACGCAGCCGCCGGGCCAGCAGCACCGCCAGTCCCGAGCCCACGAGCACCGCGACCACGGCCGCGGCGATGATGCCCGGCAGCCAGCGCAGCGCGAGGTCGCTGATCCGGGTCTGCAGCACGCCGACTGACACCACCGCGGCGACCCGGCCGTCGACGAGCACCGGGGTGACGGTGCGGACCGAGGGGCCCAGGGTGCCGGTGTAGACCTCGGTGGAGGTGCGTCCGGCCAGTGCCGGGACGATGTTGCCCTGGTACGGCCGCCCGATCTCGTCGGGGTTGTAGTGGCTGTAGCGGATGCCCTGCGGGGACATGACGACGACGAAGCTGCTGTTCGTGGCCCGGCGGACGCGTTCGGCCACCGGCTGCAGTCGCCCGGCGAGGGTGGCGAGCCCGCCGCCCTCTCGGATCGCGGACACGACCTCGGGATCGGAGGCCAGCGACAGCGCGGTGGCGGTGGTGAGCCGCCCGGCGGCGTCGTGCTCCAGGCGGGTCGCACCGACGACACCCAGCGCGGCGAGCCCGCCGACGGTGAGCAGCACGGTGACGACCTGGAGCAGGAACAGCCGCCGCACCAGCCGCGACCGCCGCAGCGGTGGGGAGGAACGGAACGGCCGGCGCACGGGCCCAGCCTGCCACCGCGGGAGTGGCAGGGGGACCCGTGCACCGGCCGGGACGTCCGCACCCCCGCGGGCCTGCTGGCTCCGCGGGGGTGCGACGGTCATGGGAGGAGGACCTGCGCCGTGGTCAGGAGCCCGCGCCGACCTTCTCGCGGGAGCCGGCCCCGGGCTTCTCGGCGCCCTCGGCGGCCTGCTCGATCTGCTCGTCGGCGGCACCGCCACCGTGCGCGGCCTCCATGTCGGCCTCGACGAGCTTCGGGTCGTCCAGCACCGCGGCGAGCCGCTCGCGGTCGAGCTCGCCGTTCCAGCGGGCGACGACGAAGGTCGCAACGACGTTGCCGATCGCGTTGGTGAGCGCACGACCCTCGGACATCATGCGGTCGATGCCGACGATCAGCGCGAGACCGACGACGATCGCCTCGGGGGTGAAGAACTCCCCGCCGAAGGCCTGCAGCGACGCGGCCAGGGTGACCAGGCCGGCGCCGGTGACGCCGGCGGCGCCCTTGGAGGTGAGGACCATGAGCACGGCCAGCGCGATCTGCGCGCCGATCGGCAGGTACTCGTTGCCCGCCTGGATGATGAACAGCGCACCCAGGGTCAGGTAGATGCAGGTGCCGTCGAGGTTGAACGAGTAGCCGGTCGGGATGACCATCCCGACGGTCTGCTTGGACGCACCGGCGGACTGCAGCTTGGTGAGGAAGCGCGGCAGCACCGACTCCGACGACGAGGTGCCGAGGATGATCAGCAGCTCGTCCTTGATCAGGCGGACGACCTTGAAGATGTTGATGCCTGCCATCCAGGACACCGCACCGAGGACGACGACGATGAAGAACAGGCAGGTGCCGTAGAAGACCAGCATCAGCTTGAGCAGGTTGAGCAGCGACGCGCCGCCCATCTGGCCGACGGTGTAGGCCATGCCGCCGAACGCGGCGACCGGCGCGGCCCACATGATGATCTTGATGATGCCGAAGATGACCTGGGCGATGCCCTCGATGCCGCCGACCAGGCGGCTGCGCAGGGCCGGGTTCAGCGAGGAGATGGCGCAGGCGGCCAGGATGGCCAGCACCAGGACCTGCAGGACCGAGTTGTCCACGAACGGGCCGAAGAAGCTCTTCGGGAGCAGCGAGTCCTGGATGAACGGGATGACACCCGACTCCTGGGCCCCGGTCTCGAACTGTCCCTCGGCCCGGGTCAGCTCGGCTGCGCTCGGGTGCCCCTCGAATCCGGCACCCGGCTGGAAGACGTTGCCGGCGATGAGGCCGAGCGTCAGCGCGATCACCGTCATGATCAGGAAGTAGCCCATGGCCCGCGCGGCGAGGCCCCCGGCCCGGGCGAGGTTGCCCAGCGAGGCGATGCCGACGATGACGGTGCAGAAGATGACCGGGCCGATGATGACCTTGATCATCTGGACGAACGTGTCGGCGAGCCACTTCAGCTCGCCGGCGAAGCCGGGAGCGAGGAACCCGACCGCGATGCCGGACGCGATGCCGACGAGCACCCAGAACCAGAGCTGGGTGTAGACCTTCTTCTTGGTCCGGGTGGGGGTGGTGGACCCCGTCCCGGACGAGCCGTCTGCGTTGGCGACCTCGGCCATGTCCGTCCTCCTCGACGTGTTCGGTGCGGACACGATGGAGCCGGGGTGTGTCGTGGGGCAACCGCGGGGGCACCGAGCTTGAGGAAGCTTTGAGGAATCGTGACTAAGGTGGGTCCGTGCGGGTGCTGCTGGTCGAGGACGACGCGGTCCTCGGCGACGCCCTGCGGCGCAGCCTCGTCCGCCAGGGCTACCCGACCGACCTCGTGACCAGCGGGTCCGCGGCCATCGCCGCCGTCGCCGAGCGGGAGCCCGACGTCGTCCTGCTCGACATGGGCCTGCCCGACCGCGACGGCATCGGCGTCTGCCGGGAGATCCGGGAGCGGTCCCGGGTGCCGATCCTCGCCATCACCGGCCGCGGCGACGTCGCGGCGCGGGTGCAGGGACTGCGCTCGGGCGCCGACGACTACCTGGTCAAGCCGGTCTCCACCGACGAGCTGGTGGCCAGGATCGAGGCCGTCCTGCGTCGTGCCACCGGCGCCGCGGTGGCCGCGACGGTGAGCGTCGGCGACGTCGTCGTCGACCTCGACCGGCGGGCGGTGACCGCGGCCGGCACCGAGGTCGCGCTGACCCGCAAGGAGTTCGACCTGCTCGCTGCGCTCGCCCGCCGGGAGGGAGCGGTGCTGCCGCGCACCGAGCTGCTGGAGCAGGTGTGGGGGACCGCCGACGCGTCCGCGGCACGCACGCTGGAGGCACACGTGGCGTCGCTGCGGTCGAAGCTGGGGGCCCGCGACGTCGTGGTGACGGTCCGTGGAGTCGGGTACCGGCTGGCGCGTTAGCGTCCCGGCGTGCCCGCACGCAACCCACCCCCGCCGCCCGGCCTCGTGATCGTCGACAAGGAGCGGGGCCCGACCAGCCACGACGTCGTCGGGAAGCTCCGTCGGATCATGGGCACCCGCAAGGTCGGCCACGCCGGGACCCTGGACCCGATGGCGACCGGGGTGCTGGTCGTCGGCATCGAGCGGGCCACCAAGCTGCTCGGGCACCTGTCGCTCGACACCAAGGCCTACACCGCGACCGTGCGGCTCGGGCAGGGCACCGACACCGACGACGCCGAGGGCACGCCCGTCGGCGAGCCCGTCCCGGTCCGGGTCGACGAGGACGCGGTCCGCGCCGCCATGGCCACGCTGACCGGGGAGATCATGCAGGTCCCCAGCGCGGTGTCCGCGGTGAAGATCGACGGCAAGCGTGCCTACCAGCGGGTCCGCGACGGCGAGACCGTCGAGATCCCGGCCCGCCCGGTCACCGTGTCGGCCTTCGAGCTGCTCGCGGTGCGCCGTGACGGTCCGTGGTGCGACCTCGACGTCGCCGTCGACTGCTCCTCGGGCACCTACGTCCGCGCGCTCGCCCGCGACCTCGGCACCGCGCTGGGCTCCGCCGGGCACCTGACCGCGCTGCGGCGCACCCGGGTCGGACCCTTCACCCTGGAGCACGCGCGCACCGTCGAGCAGCTCGCCGAGGAACCCGGGCTGTCGCTGGACCTCGCCGCGGCCGTCGCGACGGCGTTCCCGCGGGTCGACCTCGACGCCTCCGCCGCCACCGACGTGCGGTTCGGCAAGTCACTGCCGGCGGCCGGGATCGCGGGCACCTACGGGGTGTTCGCCCCGGACGGCGCCGCGCTGGCCCTGATGGCCGACCGCGGTGCCGCCGCCCGCCCGGTCGTCGTGCTCGCGCCGGCCGGCTGACCCTGCGGGCCGGGCGCGGTCGCCCGCTGCGCGGGACCCGGCCCGGTTCGCCTAGGCTCGCGCCCGTGCAGCGGTGGCGTGGTCTGGAGGCGGTTCCGCCCGGCTGGGGCCGGTGCGTCGTGACCGTCGGTGTGTTCGACGGGGTGCACCGTGGACACCGGCAGCTGATCTCCCGCGCGGTGGAACGGGCGCACGAGCGCGGCCTGCCCGCCGTCGTCGTGACGTTCGACCCGCACCCGGCCGAGCTGATCCGGCCCGGCACCCACCCGGCGCGGCTGTCCACACTCGACCGGCGGGCGGAGCTCGTGGCCGAGGTGGGCGCGGACGTCTTCTGCGTCATCCCGTTCACCGAGGCGCTGTCCCGGATGCCGCCCGCCGGGTTCGCGCACGAGGTGCTGGTCGACCGGCTGCACGCGGCCGTCGTCGTGGTGGGCAGCAACTTCACCTTCGGCCACCGGGCCGAGGGCGACGTCGGGACCCTCGCCGAGCTGGGCCGTCGCTTCGGGTTCGCCTGCGAGGCGCTCGACCTGGTCTCCGACCACGACGTGACCTTCTCCTCCACCTACATCCGGTCCTGCATCGACGCCGGGGCCGTCCGCGACGCCGCCCACGCGCTGGGCCGCTGGCACCGGGTGGACGGCGTGATCGTGCACGGCCACAAACGTGGCCGTGACCTGGGCTACCCGACCGCGAACGTCGCCACCCCGCCGCACACCGCGATCCCCGCCGACGACGTCTACGCGGGCTGGTTCCGCATCGGCGACCGTCGTCTGATGGGCGCGATCTCGGTGGGGACCAACCCGACGTTCTCCGGGCGGGTGCGCACCGTCGAGGTCTACGTCCTCGACGTCGACGAGAACTTCTACGGCCACGAGGTCAGCGTCGAGTTCGTCGAGCGGCTGCGCGGCCAGGAGCACTACGACGGCGTCGAGGCGCTCGTCGCACAGATGGGTCGGGACGTGGAGACCTGCCGCGAGATCCTCACCGCGGCCGGCGACGCCACCGGACCCGACGGGGTGCCGGATTAGGTGAAAACCCCCTGCCGGGGCCGATCGACCGCGCCGCACCGCGTGGTCACCGAGGCTGGCAGGCATGGACGACCCCCGCACCGTGGACCCGGTGGCGCAGGAGATCGCGCGCAACCGCGACCGCCAGAGCGCGATCTACGGCGAGCCCCTCGACGAACGCATCCGCCGGCTCACGACCGGCCTCGGCATCACCCAGGCCCGCCTCGCCGCCGCGATCGGGCTGAGCCCGGCGATGCTGTCCCAGCTGGCTGGCGGGCGCCGGGTCAAGATCGGGGACCCTGCGGTGCTGGGCCGGATGACCGCGCTGGACCGGCGGCTCGCGCACGGCCCGGTGCCCGAGGCCGAACGCGACGTGCTGCTGGCCCGGGTCCGGCAGGAGCCGACGCCGGGGGGACCGACCGGTGCCTGCCGCTGCGCCGGGCAGGCACCCACGACCGGGCCGGCGGTGCCGCAGCCGCGACGGGCCCGGGCCGAGCCGACCGCGGAGGACGCGCTGCGCGGGGTGAGCGCGCCGGCCCGGCTCGTCGCGGCGGCGGCCGAGCTGGCCGCGGCGTTCCCGGAGATCGCCGAGGTACTGCGCCGGGCCGCCGCGGGACGGCGCTGACCCCGGCTGCTGACCCCGGCTGCTGCCCCCGGGTGCGGACGTGGCGGGGTGACCCGCATCGGTGGCCGCCGTGGTCCACCGGATCTCGTCGCGCGCCGGGACACCGGATCACACACCGGGGTGGCACGGGTCGGCGGCGGTCGGCGCACCCGTCGCTGGTACCGTTTCACCTCGGGTCCGGCTGCAGTCCGTGGCGGCCGCGACCGACTTCCTGCCGTCCCGCCGGTTCATCCGGGTTTCGTCGGACGTCACGGCCCCACGGACCGTCTCAAGGATGAAGGAGTTGAGCAGTGGCACTGACCACCGCCGAGAAGAAGAGCACGCTCGAGCAGTACGGCACCCACGCCACCGACACCGGGTCCCCCGAGGCCCAGGTCGCGCTGCTGACGCAGCGCATCGTCGGCCTGACCGAGCACCTGAAGCAGCACAAGCACGACCACCACAGCCGGCGCGGCCTGCTGCTGCTGGTCGGTCGTCGTCGCCGGCTGCTCAAGTACCTGCGCGAGGTCGACGTCGCTCGCTACCGCGCGCTGATCGAGAAGCTGGGTCTGCGCCGCTGACCCGCCCGGCCGACCCGGCACCGGTTCCCGGTGCCGGGTCGTTCCGTAACACCGAGCGACACAACTGAACAGAGCCCGTCACGCGGGGCGACCGGACATCCGCCGGTCCTCGGTAGTGGCCCCCGGAGCGCGACGCGCGGCCGGGGGCTTCGATCGAAGACCGGCCCAGCAGGGGATCGAGCCGGCGCCACGGTGGTGGGGGTAGACGAAGACCACTCCCAACGACGAGGAGAACACCCCCGTATGACTGACGTCATCTCCGAGGACGGCGTGCACGAGAGCACCGCCGTCATCGACAACGGCACCTACGGCACCCGCACCGTCCGGTTCGAGACCGGCCGGCTCGCGCGCCAGGCTGCCGGGTCCGTCGTCGCGTACCTCGACGACGAGACCATGCTGCTGTCCGCCACGACCGCCTCGAAGCGGCCGAAGGACCAGTTCGACTTCTTCCCGCTCACGGTGGACGTCGAGGAGCGGATGTACGCCGCGGGCCGGATCCCCGGCTCGTTCTTCCGCCGCGAGGGCCGCCCGGGCACCGACGCGATCCTGACCTGCCGCCTCATCGACCGTCCGCTGCGCCCGTCCTTCGTGGACGGTCTGCGCAACGAGATCCAGGTCGTCGTGACGGTCATGTCGCTCGACCCGAAGGACCCCTACGACGTCGTGGCGATCAACGCCGCGTCGGCGTCCACCCAGCTCGCCGGCCTGCCGTTCTCCGGCCCGGTCGGCGGCGTCCGCGTCGCGCTCATCGCGAACGAGGCGGGCACCGACACCCAGTGGGTCGCCTTCCCGACCCACGACCAGCTCGACCGCGCAGCGTTCGACATGGTCGTCGCGGGCCGCATCGTGGGCGACGACGTCGCGATCATGATGGTCGAGGCCGAGGCCACCGAGAACACGATCGAGCTGATCGCGGGCGGCGCCACCGCTCCGACCGAGGGTGTCGTGGCCGACGGCCTCGAGGCCGCGAAGCCCTTCATCCGCTCGCTGTGCATCGCCCAGCAGCAGCTGGCCGACGTCGCCGCCAAGCCGACCGGCGACTACCCGGTGTTCCCGGCCTACCAGCCGGACGCCTTCGAGGCCGTCTCCGAGGCCGTCGAGCAGGAGCTGGCGCAGGCGCTGACCATCGCCGGCAAGCAGGAGCGCGAGACCCGCACCGACGAGATCAAGGCGTCGGTGCTCGAGAAGCTCGGCGAGCGCTTCGTCGGCCGCGAGTCCGAGCTCGGCAACGCGTTCCGCGCGCTGAACAAGAAGCTGGTCCGCCGCCGGATCCTGACCGACCAGGTCCGGATCGACGGCCGCGGCCTGACCGACATCCGGCCGCTGTCGGCCGAGGTCGAGGTCGTCCCGCGGGCGCACGGCTCCGCGCTGTTCGAGCGCGGCGAGACCCAGATCATGGGTGTCACCACGCTGAACATGCTCCGCATGGAGCAGCAGATCGACCAGCTGGGGCCGGAGACGCGCAAGCGCTACCTGCACCACTACAACTTCCCGCCGTACTCGACCGGTGAGACCGGTCGCGTCGGCTCGCCGAAGCGCCGCGAGATCGGCCACGGCGCGCTCGCCGAGCGGGCCCTGATCCCGGTCCTGCCGAACCGCGAGGAGTTCCCCTACGCGATCCGCCAGGTCTCCGAGGCCCTCGGCTCGAACGGCTCGACCTCGATGGGCTCGGTCTGCGCGTCCACGATGTCGCTGCTCAACGCCGGTGTGCCGCTGAAGGCGCCGGTCGCGGGCATCGCGATGGGCCTGGTGTCCGACGAGGTCGACGGCCAGACGCGCTACGTCGCGCTGACCGACATCCTCGGCGCCGAGGACGCCTTCGGCGACATGGACTTCAAGGTCGCCGGCACCAAGGAGTTCGTCACCGCGCTGCAGCTGGACACCAAGCTGGACGGCATCCCGTCCGAGGTGCTCGCCGCCGCGCTGAACCAGGCCAAGGACGCCCGCCTGACCATCCTCGAGGTGATCGGCGAGGCCATCGACGGCCCGGACGAGATGAGCAAGTACGCGCCGCGGGTCACCGCGGTGAAGGTCCCGGTCGACAAGATCGGCGAGGTCATCGGCCCGAAGGGCAAGATGATCAACTCGATCACCGAGAAGACCGGTGCCGACATCTCGATCGAGGACGACGGCACGATCTACGTCGGTGCGAACGACGGCCCCTCCGCGGAGGAGGCGATCGGCATGATCAACGCGATCGCCAACCCGCAGCTGCCGAAGGTCGGCGAGCGCTTCCTGGGCACGGTGGTCAAGGCCGCCGCGTTCGGTGCCTTCGTCTCGCTGGTCCCCGGCAAGGACGGCCTGGTCCACATCTCGAAGCTCGGCAACGGGAAGCGGATCAGCAAGGTCGAGGACGTCGTCAAGGTCGGCGACAAGCTGCGCGTCGAGGTCACCGACATCGACAACCGCGGCAAGATCTCGCTGATCCCGGTGGTCGACGAGTCCGCGGTCGCGGAGGTGCCCGCCGAGGGCGTCGTCGACGCCGAGGCTCCGGCCGAGGCCGCCGCCAACCCGAGCTGAACTGTTGGCATCTGAGAACGACCACGCGACGGCGGCCCGGGACTCCTCCCGGGCCGCCGCCCGTGTGTCCCCGCTCCCCGACGGCGACACCGGTGACACCGTGCGCCGCAGCGACCTGCCCGGCGGGGTGCGGCTGGTCACCGAGGCCGTGCCGGGGGTCCGCTCGGTGGCACTCGGCATCTGGATCGGGATCGGCTCGGTCGACGAGACCCCCGAGCAGGCCGGCGCCGCGCACTTCCTGGAACACCTGCTGTTCAAGGGCACCCGGCGGCGTACGGCGGCGGGCATCGCCGAGGAGATGGACGCCGTCGGCGGTGAGCTGAACGCGTTCACCGCCAAGGAGCACACCTGCTACTACGCCCACGTCCTCGACACCGACGTGGCGCTCGCGGTGGACGTGCTGGCCGATGTCGTCACCGACGCCGAGCTGGCCCACACCGACGTCGAGCTGGAACGCGGCGTCGTGCTCGAGGAGATCTCGATGCGCGACGACGACCCGGAGGACCTGCTCGGCGACCTGTTCGACGAGACCCTGTTCGGCGACCACCCGCTGGGACGGCCGGTGATCGGCTCCGAGGAGTCGGTCCGGGCGATGAGCCGCGACACCCTGCACAGCTTCTGGCGCGGGCAGTACACGGCGCCGCGGATGGTCGTCGCCGCGGCCGGGAACCTCGACCACTCCTACGTCGCCGAGCTCGTGGCCGCCGCCCTCGGCGCGGCCGCACGGCACCACGAGGGGGCCCGTCCGGTACCTCCGCGCAGCGCCACCGGTGTCCGCCCGGTCCGCATCGGCGCACTCGGGCTGCTCGACGACGAGTCCGAGCAGGCCCACGTGATGCTCGGTGTGCCCACCGCGGGCCGCGCCGGCCGCGGTCTCCCGGTGCTCGCCGTCCTCAACTCCGCCCTCGGCGGGGGGCTGTCCTCGCGGCTGTTCCAGCAGGTCCGGGAGCAGCGCGGACTGGCCTACCAGGTCTACTCCTCGACCGTGCGCTACGCCGACGCCGGTGCGCTGTCGGTGTACGCCGGATGCGCCCCCGAACGCCTCGGTGAGGTCGTCGCCGTGGTGCGTGATGTGCTCGGCGAGGTCGCGGCCGGCGGTCTGACCGAGGCCGAGGTCGTCCGTGCCCAGGGCGCCCTGCGCGGGGGACTGGTGCTGGGCTGCGAGGACACCGCGTCGCGGATGAACCGGCTCGGTCGTGCGGAGCTGGACCACGGGCGGCAGCGGTCGCTGGCCGACAGCCTCGCCCGCATCGACGCCGTCACCCCGGGAGAGGTCGCAGCGCTGGCCGCGGACCTGCTGGCCCAGCCGCTGACGGCGGCAGTCGTGGGGCCCTACGCCGAGGCCGACGACCTCCCGGTCGCCCTGCGGGACCTGGCCTGACCCCACCCCCTCCGGCTGCCTCGCCGGGCGGTGTGGGGTGGGCCGGTCAGGAGCAGTTCTACCAGCGGAGGGTCTCGGGCAGCGGGTCGACGGCGAACGGTCTTGCGCCCCAGTTCTCGAGCCCGGGCAGGTGAGCGGGTGTCACTGTTTCGGGTGACATCGAGGCTGGCACGCCAGTACCAGAAGCTGGTAGTCCCGGCTCACAGCGTTTACCCACTCGTGATGATGACACCCTCCCGTCGCCGCGGGTTCGTCCGAGGGAACCGCCGGATCTGCTGGCAGGCTGGGCGCCATGACCGCCCTCGCCGTCGTCGCCGGCCTGATGATGCTCGTCGGCCTCGCCGGGATCGTGCTGCCCGTGCTGCCCGGGCCGCTGCTGATCGTCGGCGGGGTGGCGGTCTGGGCGGTCCCGCGCGGCGACGCGGTCGGCTGGTGGGTGCTCGGCATCGCGGTGCTCGTCACCGTCGCCGGCCAGGTCGCGAAGTACTTGCTGCCCGGACGGCGGCTCAAGGCCGCCGGGGTCCCGACCCGCACTCTTTTCGCCGGGCTCGTGCTGGGCGTCGTCGGGTTCTTCGTCGTGCCCGTGGTCGGGCTGTTCCTCGGGTTCGTGCTCGGGGTCTGGCTGGCCGAGCTGGTCCGCCTGCCCGACGCCGCCACCGCCTGGCGCTCGGCCCGCGAGGCGCTCACCGCCGTCGGCTGGAGCATCCTGATCGAGCTCGCCGCGGGCCTGGTCACGGTCGCGGTGTGGATCGGCGGCCTCGTCGTAGGGTGACGCCCGTGAGTACGGACACGGTGACGATCAAGGTGGCGGTCCTCGGCGCGAAGGGCCGGATGGGCAGCGAGGTGTGCCGGGCGGTCGAGGCCGCCGAGGACACCGAGCTGGTCGCCGCGCTGGACGCGGGCGACGACCTGTCCGCCCTCGACGGCGCCGACGTCGCCGTCGACTTCACCCACCCCGGCGCCGCGATCGCCAACATCCGCGAGTGCCTGGCGCGCGGGGTCGCCCCGGTCGTCGGGACCAGCGGCTTCGACGCCGCCAAGTTCGACGAGGTCCGCGCGATCCTCGACGAGCACGGCTTGGGCAGCGTGCTCGTCGCCCCGAACTTCGGGGTCGGCGCGGTGCTGATGATGCACTTCGCGGCGCAGGCCGCCCGCTTCTTCGACTCCGCCGAGGTCATCGAGCTGCACCACGCCGGCAAGGTCGACGCCCCGTCCGGCACCGCCGCGCGGACCGCGTCGGTGATCGGCGCGGCACGGCGCGAGGCCGGTCTCGGCGACGTTCCCGACGCCACCACCGACGACCCGCACGGCGCCCGTGGCGCGGTCGTCGAGGGCATCCACGTGCACGCGGTCCGGATGCCCGGGCTGATCGCGCACCAGGAGGTCGTCCTCGGCACCGACGGCGAGGTGTTCACCCTGCGCCACGACTCGATGAACCGGACCAGCTTCATGCCGGGCGTGCTGCTCGCGGTGCGTGCCGTGCGCGAGCGCCCGGGGCTGACGATCGGGCTGGAGCCGCTGCTCGGGCTCGGATGAGTCCTCAGTCGACCAGGCGCAGGTCCAGGGTCCCGGCATGGCGGATCTCGCGCAGCGTCGAGGAGCCGGTGTCCAGCGTGCGCACCGCGCCGTCGGGCGCCCAGCCGGCGCGGCTGTAGAAGTTCCGTGAGGCGGTGTCGGCCTCGGGCACCCAGGTGCGCCCGGTGTCCGAGCCGGACTCCCGCAGCGCGGTCGCCACGGCGGCGAGCAGCCGCCCGCCGTGCCCCCGCCTGCCCCAGCGCGGCTCCACCAGCAGCGTGCTGACCTCGGCGATCGCCAGGCCGTCGGCCCCGGCGTAGCGGGCGGCGGCGGCGAACCCGACGGTCTCGTCCCCCTCGACGGCGACGAACAGGTGGTAGCCGTCGCCGGCGTGCACGGCGTCGCTCCAGTGCGAGCGCGCGGCGTCCGAGGTGAGTCCCGCGAACGCCTCCTCGGGCAGCAGCCCGGCGTAGGCGGTGCGCCAGGTGCGGTCCTGGATCGCCATGATCGTGCCCACGTCGTCGTCGGTGGCGGGGCGGACGGTCGCGGTGGCCATGGGTCATGCCTACCGTGCGCCGCCTCCGCCCGCGTCACCGCCGTCGGTGTGGCTGCCTTCGGCGTGGCTGCGGTCGGTTCCTGTCGGTGCCCCGTGGCAGCATCCCGGCCGTGCGCACGATCTCCGCCGACGTCGCCCGTCGGACCTTCCTCGCGGCCCAGGGCTTCACCGATCCACGGCCGTCCGGGCCGGTCACCCGCCGCCACCTCGGCCGGGTGCTGGACCGGGTGAAGCTGCTCCAGCTCGACTCGGTCAACATCGCGGTGCGCGCGCACTACATGCCGCTGTTCAGCAGGCTCGGTGCCTACCCCACCGCCCTCCTCGACGACGCGGCCTGGTCACCGAGCGCGCGGCGACCGCGCCTGCTGGCGGAGACCTGGGCGCACGAGGCGAGTCTGGTCCCGGTCCAGGACATGCCGCTGCTCTCCCACGAGGCGCTGCCGCGGCGCTGGTGGAAGCACTACGGCCCGCTGCTGGAGAAACACCCGTCCCTGGCGGGGGACATCCTCGACGTGGTGGCGGAGTCCGGGCCGCTGGGCGCCGGTGCGATCGAGAAGGCGCTCGCCCCGCACGGGCGGGCCGGTGAGGTGCGCCCGCGCCCGCCGGGGGCAACCTGGTGGGAGCGGTCGGAGGTCAAGCGGGTCTGCGAGTACCTGTTCGCCGTCGGGGAGCTGGCGGTCGGCACGCGGGTGCACTTCGAGCGCCGCTACGACCTGCCCTCGCGGGTGCTGCCGCCGGAGATCCTCGCGCTGCCCGCCCCCGACCCGGCCGACGCGGCGCGCGAGCTCGTCGCGCGGTCCGCCTCCGCGCTGGGGGTCGGTACCGAGACCGACCTGCGCGACTACTACCGGCTCGGTCCGGAACGCACCCGCACCGCGATCGCCGAGCTGGTCGACTCGGACGCCCTGGAGCCGGTGAGCGTGCGCGGCTGGGACCGGCCTGCCTACCGCGACCCGGCCGCCCGGGTGCCGCGCACGGTGACCGGGCGGGCCCTGCTGTGTCCGTTCGACCCGCTGGTCTGGGAGCGCGGCCGGACCGAGCGGATCTTCGGGTTCCGCTACCGCATCGAGATCTACGTGCCGGAGCCGAAGCGGGAGTACGGCTACTACGTCTTCCCGTTCCTGCTCGACGGCGAGCTCGTCGGCCGGGTCGACCTCAAGGCCGACCGGGCGGCCGGCGTGCTGCGGGTGCCCGGGGCGTTCGCCGAGCCCGGGGCGACCGCCCCGCGCCCGCGGATCGCCGCCGAGCTGGCGGGTGAGCTCGCGACGATGGCGGGCTGGCTCGGGCTCGACGGCGTCGCCGTGGGGGAGCGGGGCGACCTGGCCGCGGAGCTGCGTGCCGAGGTCGCCGCCCGCTGACGGCTCAGGCGGGGTCGAGACGGAACACCGCGATCGCATCCAGGTGCTCGGCGACCTGCTCCTCGGTGGCGTCGGCCGGTACCGGGAACGCCGCCAGGGCCCACGGCACGTCGAGCGCCCGCAGGTAGCCGACGACGACCGCCGCGGCCTCGGCGCGGTCGGGCTCCACCGCCCGGTGCGGCTCGTCGCCCACGGCGGAGCGGATCGCGCACTCCGGCGTCGCCCGCAGGTTGCGCACCCAGTCCCGCCCACCGGTGGGGGAGACCAGGTAGGTGGCACCGCCGTGCCCGACGACGCCGATCGGGGTGTCGCGGGGCTCCCCGCTGCGCCGCCCGCGGGTGCGCAGCACACGTAGTGCGTAGCCGCCGTCCGGGACGGGGGACGGAGGCATCTGCAGTACCCGGGCGGTCATGGAGGCGTTCGTCGCGGCGATCTCGGTGCGGTCCACGGCGCGGATCCTACGCCGGTATCTCGCTCGCCGATCATCTCGGCGAGCGAGATACCGAGTGTGGGTCAGACCGCCACGGAGGCCCGGGTCACCAGGACGTCACCGCTGCCGGTGCGCCCGGACAGCCGCACCGCCGGTGCCGTCGGCGGGGTGTCGTGGCGGACGTCGAGCTCGGAGCGGGCACGGCCCGACCCCGTCGACAGGTCCAGCTCGGCGGCGACACCGGAGTGCACCCCGACCCGGACCGACCCCGACCCGGTGCCCAGCCGGACGTCACCGGACACCGCATCGGCGACGACCACGTCCCCCGACCCCGAGCGCACCTCCAGGTCCGCCGTGAGCTCGCCGACACGGATGTCGCCGCTGCCGGTCCGGATGCGCGACGCGCCGCCGAGCGACCCGGCCTCGACCCCGCCGGAGCCGGCACGCAGGTGGGCCCGGCCCGAGCACCTGCCCAGGGCGATCGACCCCGCACCGGTGGTGACGTCGGTGTCGCCGTGCACCTCGGCAAGCCGGGCCGCACCGGACCCGGTCCGCACCGCGGCCCAGGACGCGCGGCCGGTCAGCTCGACCGAGGCCGCGCCGGTCCGTACCGCGGGCCGCGACCCGGCGGGCGCGGAGATGGTCACCACCAGCGGCACCGCGCCGAGGGCGGCGTCGTCCGGACCGCGCACCACCAGGCGTCGCGCCGCCGCCGACCACTCGACGGTGACGGCGTCGACGGCGTCGGCCGAGGGGTCGCCGGTGGCCTCCCAGGGGGCGCCGACGATCGGGTCGAACCCCCGCCCGGACCAGCCCGCCCCGGCCTGGGGGACACCGGCGCGGCCGGTCATCGAGCTGCCGATCCAGTCCAGCAGCCCACCCAGGCCGCCGGACCAGGGCGCGGCGCTGCGGTCGGCGGTGATCTCCGCGCGCACCTCGTCGGCGCCCTCGACCAGGTCGATCCGGACCCGGCCTGCGCCGGTCGTCACCTCGATCTCGGCGGCACCGGCGCAGTCGAACCGCTCGCTGCGGGAGGGTGTGCCGGTGCCGGCGTCCCCGGTGCTTGCACCGCCGGGGTCCGCACCGGCGGTCGGCGGGTGGCCGGCGTCGCCGCTGCGTGCACCGGTGGCGCCGGTGCCTTCGGTGTGGGCGCCGCCGCCGTGCGTGGCGTCAGCGCTGGCGTCGTCCGGCCCGACGGGGCCGGTCTGCTCGTCGCTCATCCCTGCACCCATCCCTTCAGGCTGCGCCCGTCGCGGTGCGGTCGGCCGGTGCGCCCCTCCGCGCCGGCCAGCGCCCCCTGCACGGCCTGGGACACCCAGGTGTTGAGCGAGACGCCCTGCGACTGGGCGGCCCGCTCGGCCTGGGCCTTGATCTGCTCGACGATGCGCAGGGTGACCCGGCTGATGTCACCGGCGTCGCCGGAGAACGGCGAGCCGCCGGCCGCCGGGCCTCCGGAGGAGGTCTGACCGCCGGAGGCCGCGGTGCCGCCGAACGGGAAGCCACCGAACGGGGACGTCCCCTCGCCCGCCGGAGCGGGGTCCGGGGTGGGTGCGTGCTCGGGCTCCGGGTCGCCCCCGGACACCGACACGCGCACCTCCCGGCCGTGCAGGCGGACCTCGACCGAACGGTCGCCGAGCGCGGCGGTCGCCTCCGAGGCCAGGTCCGACAGTGCGTTCATGATCGCGAGCCGGGCTGCGGGCTCGATCGCGGAGCCGAGCAGTGCCGCGGTGCGACGGGTCTGCTCGTCGCCCGCGGCCGCCGCGGCGGCGAGGTCGTCGCGCAGCTGCGCGACATACGGCGTGAGGTCCATGACACCACTATGGCGTCACAGATGACATCACGCCACCGGTTCGTGGCGTCTGGCGCGACGTCGCAGCGTACCGGGGGTGTCGTGGCCGCCACCGTGGGTGCGGGCGCGGGGCCCGGCGGGTGCCGGGCACGCCGGTCGTTACCCTCGCGGCATGCCGGAGACCGCGCCGAAGACCGTCCCGCTGACCGTGCAGCTCGTCGCGAAGACCGAGTTCACCCCGCCCGCGGACGTCCCGTGGTCCACCGACGCCGACGGCGGCCAGGCACTGGCCGAGTTCGCCGGCCGCGCCTGCTACCAGTCCTGGGGCAAGCCGAACCCGCGCACCGCGACCAACGCCGGCTACATCGCCCACATCCTCGAGGTCGGGCACCTCTCGGTCCTCGAGCACGGCTCGGTCAGCTTCTACCTGACCGGCATCTCACGCTCGCTGACCCACGAGCTGATCCGGCACCGGCACTTCTCCTACTCCCAGCTCTCCCAGCGCTACGTCCCCGAGCGGGACGCCGCGATGGTCGAGCCCGACGTCATCGCCCAGGACCCGGAGCTGCACGAGCTGTTCCTGCAGGCCTCGGCCGACGCGCTCGCCTCCTACGAGAAGCTCCTCGAGGGGCTCGAGGCGCGCTTCGCCGACGTGCCGAACGGGACGCTGCGGCGCAAGCAGGCCCGTCAGGCCGCGCGGTCGGTGCTGCCGAACGCGACCGAGACCAAGATCGTCGTGACCGGGAACTACCGGGCGTGGCGGCACTTCATCGCGATGCGCGCCTCCGAGGCCGCCGACGTCGAGATCCGCAAGCTCGCCGTCGAGTGCCTGCGCCAGCTGCAGGCCGAGGTGCCGAACGTGTTCGCGGACTTCCAGATCCAGACCCTCGCCGACGGGACCGAGATCGCCTCCAGCCCGCTGGTCGCGGAAGGCTGAGCGAGGCTTGCCGAGCGAGTGTCGGTGCTGAGCGAGGCTTGCCGAGCGAGTGTCGGTGCTGAGCGAGGCTTGCCGAGCGAGAGCTCAGGCGAGGACGGCGTGCACCCGTCGTCGCAGGTCCGGCAGGTCCCGCACGACGAACCCGCGTCCCTCCTTCTCCAGGAGTCCCTCGGCGACCAACCGGGACAGCTCCCGGCTGGTCGTGACCCGGGTGAGTCCCACGAGCAGCCCCAGCTCGTCGACGGCGGGGCGGATCGACAGCCGGGCCACCTCGTCGAGCGCGATCTCGCCGTAGGCCTCCACGAGGTGGCCGAGCAGCAGGATGATCCGCTCGCGGGCGGGCAGCCCCTCGATGAGCACGTGCAGCTGCATGACCCGTTGCTTGTAGGCGATCCGACGGGTGATCTCGAGCAGGAGCTCCGGTTCCTCGCGGGCGGCGGTCAGCAGCGCGTCGCGGGTCACCGAGACGATCTCCGACGGCAGGGTGCAGACCGAGGCGAGGTGGCGGGGCCGACCGTCGACGCAGGCCGCCTCGCCGAGGCTGGCGCCGGGTTCGGCGTAGGCCAGCGAGCGTTCCGAGCCGTCGGGACGGTGCAGGTAGATCCGTACCCGCCCGGAGACGACGAGGTGGAACCGCGACGACAGCTGGCCCTGGGTGTAGACGTGCTCGCCACGGGCGTAGTGGCGGGGGCTGCCCAGCTGCGCGATCCGAGCGGTCACCGAGGTCCACGGTGCGGTCAGGAACGGTGAGACCGGGTGGTCGTCGGGATCGGGTGCGGGCAGCGCCCGCACGGTGCCGTCCGGCCTCCGCGCCGCGCTGCTCATGGTCCCGCCTCCCGGCCGTCGCCGATGGTTCGTCCGGACGGTAGCGGGCCGGGGCGCCCGCGGGTAGGCGGACGGCCCGGACGCCGGGGGTGCGTCCGGGCCGTCGGGCCCGGGGGTGCCGACCGGCGGCCGCCGGCACCGGGTGGGTGCGGGGCGGCCCGCCCGGACGGGCCGCCCCGGTGGCCGGTCACGCGGCCGCGAGCTGTGCGTCCTGCTCGGCGAGGGAGTCCGCGTCGGTCTGCGGAAGGGCGAGTGTGCAGAGCAGGCTGAGCAGCGAGACCGCCGAGAGCAGCAGGCCGATGCCGAGGCTGCCCAGCGTCGACGCGGCGAGTGCCGCGGCGAACAGCGGGACCACGCCGCCGCCGAACACGCCGGCGAGGTTGTAGGCGATCCCGGCGCCGGTGTAGCGGAAGCGGGTCGGGAACAACTCCGGCAGCTGGGCGCCGATCGGCCCGTAGGCGATGCCGACGACGCCGAGCACCAGCGACAGGCCCAGCCCGAACGACCACACCGTCCCGATGTCGATGATCGGGAACGCGACCAGCCCGGCGGCGACCGAGGCGATGTTGCCGCCGACGACCATCTTCCGTCGCCCGACCCGGTCGGACAGGATCGCCGAGGCGATCGTCGTCAGGGCGAAGACGACGCCGCCGACGATGCCCATGGCCAGCACCGACGGGCGCGGCAGCTGCAGCTGCTGGGTGCCGTAGCTGGTCAGGTAGGTGACGCCGATGTAGAAGAAGGCGAACACCGCGGTGGTCGAGCCCGCCCCGAGGAGCACCGCGGCCGGCCGGGTGGTGAACACCTCGGTGATCGGGAGCTTCGTCGACACCGGGCCGCTGTTGCGGAAGCCCGCCGTCTCCTCCAGCGCGAGCCGCACGTAGAGCCCGACCGCGACGAGCAGCACCGATCCGATGAACGGGATGCGCCAGCTCCAGGCCAGGAACGCCTCGTTGCTCATGGTCAGTGCGGTGACCAGGAAGGTTGCCGACGCCAGCGCGAACGCCACCGACGGCCCGAGCTGCGGGAACAGCGCGTACTTCCCGCGGGCCTTGGTCGGCGCGTTCTCCGCGGTGAGCAGGGTCGCCCCGGCCCACTCGCCGCCGACGGCGAGGCCCTGCAGGATGCGCAGCACCACGAGCAGGATCGGTGCCAGGACGCCGATCGTGCCGGTGGTGGGCAGCAGGCCGATGGCGAGCGTCGAGAAGCCCATCAGCAGCAGTGTGGTGACCAGCGTGCCCTTGCGGCCGAGGCGGTCGCCGAAGTGGCCGAACAGCACCGACCCGAACGGCCGCGCGACGAAGGCGACGCCGAACGTGGCCAGCGCGAGTGCGGTACCGGCCGCCGCCCCGAGCTCGGGGAAGAAGACCTTGTTGAACACCAGGGCCGCGGCGGTCCCGTAGATGAAGAAGTCGTAGAACTCGATGACCGTGCCGGTCATGCTCGCGAGCGCGATCCGGCGCATCGACCGCGGTGGCTGCGTGGTGGCAGCGTTCGTCACGTGTGTTCTCCCCGTCGAGAAGCGATGAGTGGGACGGATCGGAGTATCGGGACACCGACGGGTGAGATCTGTATCACCGGCTACACGAGACGTGCGTTCCGTCAGACTTCTGTCGACCGTTCGTCGCGGTGCGGTCGCGCACGTCCGGTACTACGTTGGGGACGGTGAGCCTCGCCACCGCCGAACGTGCCGCCCTCTGCGCCGAGTTCGAACGCTCCGGACCCGACCGGCCGACGCTGTGCGAGGGCTGGAACGCCCGCGACCTGCTCACCCACCTGCTGGTCCGCGAGCGGCAGCCGTGGAACGCCGCGGGGATCGTGCTGCCCGCCCTGTCGGGGATGACCGACAAGGCGATGGACGGCTACGCGTCCGCGGCCTGGCCGAACATGATCGACGACCTGCGCAAGGGCCCGCCCGCGTGGTCGCCGTTCAAGGTCGGCAAGGTGGACGAGATCGCCAACGGCGCCGAGTTCTTCGTCCACCACGAGGACCTGCGCCGCGGGGAGCCCGGCTGGGAGCCCCGCCCGTCCGACCCGGGGCGCGACGGGCAGCTGTGGAACCTGCTGCACACCCAGGCCAGGCTGCTGTTCCGGCGCAGCCCGGTCGGCGTGGTCCTGGCCCGCCCGGAGGGCGCGACCCAGGTCGTCGCGACCGGGTTCGGCGTGGTCACGGTGACCGGCGAGCCCGCCGAGCTGGTGCTGCACGCCTTCGGCCGGGACGCGGCGCGGGTCGAGGTGACCGGTCTGCCCGCCGACGTGGAGGCCTACCGCGGCGCCCCGACCGGGATCTGACCGGGATCCGTCGGTACCGGGCGGTACCGTCACCAGTCATGAGCACCGGTCCCGATCCCGCCCCCGGCGGGCAGCAGCACCCGCCGCGCCGACCGTTCGGTGAGGTGCTGACGGCGATGGTCACGCCGTTCGACGCCGACGGCGAGCTGGACCTGGCCAAGGCCGAGGAGCTGGCGACCCACCTGGTGGACCTCGGCAACGACGGGCTCGTCGTCAACGGCACCACCGGCGAGGGCCCGACCACGTCGGACACCGAGAAGTCCGAGCTGATCCGCGCGGTCGTGTCCGCGGTGGGGGACCGGGCGACGATCGTCGCCGGGGCCGGCACGTACGACACCGCGCACTCGATCGAGCTGGCCCGCAGCGCGGAGCGCGCCGGTGCGCACGGGCTGCTCGTGGTCACGCCGTACTACTCCCGGCCGCCGCAGGAGGGCCTGCTCGCGCACTTCACCGCGGTCGCCGACGCGGGCGACCTGCCGGTGATGCTCTACGACATCCCGCCGCGCAGCGTCATCGGCATCGACGTCGACACCTTCCAGCGCCTGGCGCAGAACCCCCGCATCGTCGCGGTGAAGGACGCCCGCAACGACCTGCGTGTCGGCACCGAGGTGCTGGCCACCACCACGCTCGCCTACTACTCCGGCGACGACCCGGTGAACCTGCCGTGGCTCTCGGTCGGGGCGGTCGGCTTCGTCAGCGTGATCGGCCACGTCGTCGCCGACCGGCTGCGCGCCATGATCGACGCCTACCACGCCGGTGAGCACCAGCGGGCCCGCGCGCTGCACTACGCGATGCTCCCGGTGATCCGCGGGATGGGCCGGGTCGGTGGCGCGGTGTTCGCCAAGACCGCGCTGCGCCTGCGGGGCATCGACGTCGGCGACACCCGGCTGCCGCTGCCGCCCGCCACCGAGGACCAGATCGCCGCGATCGCCGGGGACCTCGCCGTCGCGGGGGTGGCGCTCGACCCGCAGGCCCGCCCGAACCTCCCGCTGTACCAGCCGGGCCACGGCGCCCTGGGCGGCCGCACCGCGGCGGACCTCGGCGCCGAGGTCGCGTACCACCGGACGTAGGTCCACCGGTCGCCGTCGCGCACCCGGCCCGCCCCGGGACGACGCGACCCGGCCCCCCGACACGAACCCGAGAACACGAACCCATGTGAGGCACGAACCCCTGTGAGTCCCCAGCGCAACGACCGACGCAACCGGCCCGGCCGGTCGCTCTCCGCGCCGCCGGAGCACATCGAGCGTCCGGAGCTCCCGGACGGCCCGCCACCCGCCCTCGCGCAGGGCGGCCTGCGCGTCTACGCGCTCGGCGGCATCGGTGAGGTCGGTCGCAACATGACCGTCTTCGAGTACGAGGGCCGGCTGCTCATCGTCGACTGCGGCGTGCTGTTCCCCTCCGACTCCGAGCCGGGCATCGACCTGATCCTGCCCGACTTCCGCACCATCGAGGACCGCCTCGACGACATCGACGCGCTCGTGCTCACCCACGGCCACGAGGACCACATCGGTGCCGTGCCGTGGCTGCTGCGGATGCGCCCGGACATCCCCGTCGTCGGGTCCCGGTTCACGCTCGCCCTGGTCGCGGCGAAGTGCAAGGAGCACCGCCTGACCCCGCACCTGCAGGAGATCCGCGAGGGCGACCGCGTCTCCCACGGCGGGTGGGACTGCGAGTACTTCGCGGTCAACCACTCGATCCCCGACGCCGTCGCCGTCGCCGTCCGCACGCCCGCCGGGCTGCTGCTGCACACCGGTGACATCAAGCTCGACCAGCTCCCGCTCGACGGGCGGCTCACCGACCTGGGCGGGTTCTCCCGGCTGGGCGAGGAGGGCGTCGACCTGTTCCTGGTCGACTCCACCAACGCCGAGGTGCCGGGCTTCGTCACCCCCGAGGCCGACATCGGGCCGGTCATCTCCGACCTGGTCCGCCGGGCGCCGTCGCGCATCATCCTGGCCTGCTTCGCCAGCCACGTGCATCGTGTCCAGCAGGTGCTCGACGCCGCGCAGGCCCACGGCCGCAAGGTGTGCCTGACCGGGCGATCCATGGTCCGCAACATGGGCCTGGCCGACGACCACTCGCTGCTGAACATCCCGCCGGGGCTGCTCGTCGACCTCGACGAGGCGATGCGCCTGCCCGACGAGAAGCTGGTGCTGGTCTCCACCGGGTCGCAGGGTGAGCCGCTCGCCGCGCTGTCCCGGATGGCGCGCGGGGACCACCGCAGCATCACGATCCGCCCGGACGACACGATCATCCTGGCCAGCTCGCTGATCCCCGGCAACGAGACCGCCGTCTTCGGCGTGATCAACGGGCTGACCCGGCTCGGCGCCACCGTCGTGCACCAGGGCAACGCCAAGGTGCACGTCTCCGGGCACGCCCCGGCCGGCGAGCTGCTGTTCCTCTACAACGCGGTGCGCCCGTCGAACGTCATGCCGGTGCACGGGGAGTGGCGCCACCTGCGGGCCAATGCCGCGCTCGCGCGTCGCACGGGGGTGCCGGAGGAGTCGGTGGTCATCGCGGAGAACGGCGTGGTCGTCGACCTCGTCGACGGCCGCGCGGCGATCACCGGCCGGGTCGAGGTCGGGCAGGTCTACGTCGACGGGCTGTCGGTCGGCGATGTGGGCGAGACCACGCTCGGTGACCGCATCGCGCTCGGCGAGGGCGGTTTCATCGCGATCAACGTGGCGATCGACCACAAGACCGGCCGCGCGCTGTCGCGCCCGACGCTGTCCGGGCGCGGGTTCTCCGATGACCCGAAGGCGCTCGACGCCGCCCAGGCGCTGGTCGAGGACGAGCTGTCCCGGCTGGAGAACGAGGGCGTCACCGACCCGCACCGGATCGCCCAGGGCGTGCGGCGCGTCGTCGGCCGCTGGGTGTCGGACACCTACCGTCGCCGCCCCATGATCGTCCCCACGGTCATCGCGGTGTGAGCGTGTGGAGGGGTCGTCGACCCCTCCACAGCCGCGTCGGTCCCCGGTTCGATCACCGAACCGGGCTACCGTGTGTGACATGGCAGGACGCACGGGCACGGGCAGGACCACCACGACTGCGGCCACGGGCCGCGGCTCGGGGCGGTCGGGCTCGCGCGCGTCCACCGCCCGCAGGCGTCCGTCGGCAGGCCGGAGGCCGCCGGCCCGGCGCCAGGGCCCCGACCTGGTCGACCGCGGGATCGACGCGGTCGGCCGGGGGGTGGCCAAGACCGTCCGCGCCTCCGGGCGCGCGGTCGGGCGGACCCGCGAGATCGACCCCGCGCACCGCCGCGACGGCATCGGGTTCGGCATGCTCGTGCTCGCCGTCATCGCCGCCGCCGGGCTGTGGTGGCAGGCCGGCGGCTCGGTCGGCTACTGGTTCACCTTCCTCGTGCAGGCGGTGATGGGACAGGCCGGTGTCGCGCTGCCGGCGATCCTGCTGGGCATCGGCATCGTGCTGGTCACCACCGAGGGGCACCCGGAGGCCCGACCGCGGATCGTGACCGGCAGCCTGCTGCTCGCCCTCGGCGTGCTCGGGCTGGTGCACCTGGCGGCCGGAGCGCCCGCCGAGCCCGACGCCTGGCGTGGCGCGGGCGGCGCGCTCGGCTACGTCGCGGGGACCCCGCTGAAGGCCGGGCTGAGCCTGTGGACGGCCGTCCCCGTTCTCGTCCTGCTGACCCTCTACTCGGTGCTGCTGGTCACCGGGATCCCGGTGCGGGAGCTGCCGGACCGTGTCCGCAGGCTCACCGGGCAGCTGCCGCCCGAGCAGGACGGCGAGGGCGAGTCCGGCGCGGACCGCCCGCGCACGGTGGCCGACGCCGTCGCCGAGCGGGAGGGCCGTGCCGAGGACGCCGACCAGACCCCGAAGCGGCGTCGCCCGGCGCGGCGCAGGCAGGGCGCCGCGGAGGCCGACGCGTTCCGGGTGGAGGAGGGCGAGCACGCCCCGGCCCCGGTGGACCCGTCGCTGCCCGGTGCCCCGGAGGAGGAGGTCCCCGCTGCCGTCCCCGCGGCCGCCGCGCCGCCGGCGAAGAAGCCGCGCAAGCCCGTCGTCGAGACGCCGCAGGTGGCCGACGAGCCGATCGAGGGCGAACAGCTCTCGATGGCGATCCGCCAGCCGCAGTCCGACACCGAGTACATCCTTCCGCCGGCGGACACCCTGGAGTCCGGCCCGCCGCCGAAGTCCCGCAGCTCCGCCAACGACGCGATGATCGAGGCGATCACCGGGGTCCTCGACCAGTTCAACGTCGACGCCCAGGTCACCGGCTTCACCCGCGGCCCGACGGTCACCCGCTACGAGATCGAGCTCGGCCCGGCGGTGAAGGTCGAGAAGATCACCCAGCTGCAGCGCAACCTCGCCTACGCCGTCGCCAACGACAACGTGCGGCTCCTCGCACCGATCCCCGGCAAGTCCGCCGTCGGCATCGAGGTGCCCAACACCGACCGCGAGATGGTCCGCCTCGGCGACGTCCTGCGCTCGGGCAACGCCCGCGCCGAGCAGCATCCGATGGGCATCGGCCTGGGCAAGGACATCGAGGGCCACTACCTCGTCGCGAACCTGGCGAAGATGCCGCACCTGCTGGTCGCGGGCTCCACCGGCTCCGGCAAGTCCAGCTTCGTCAACTCGATGCTGGTGTCACTGCTGACCCGGGCCACGCCGGACGAGGTACGGATGATCCTCATCGACCCGAAGATGGTCGAGCTGACGCCCTACGAGGGCATCCCGCACCTGATCACGCCCATCATCACCCAGCCGAAGAAGGCCGCCGCGGCGCTGGCCTGGCTGGTGGAGGAGATGGAGCAGCGCTACCAGGACATGCAGGCCAACCGGGTCCGGCACGTCGACGACTTCAACCGCAAGGTCCGCACCGGGGAGATCACCGCCCCGCCCGGGTCGGAGCGGGTGTACCGGCCCTACCCGTACATCATGTGCATCGTCGACGAGCTCGCCGACCTCATGATGACCGCCCCGCGCGACGTCGAGGACGCGATCGTCCGGATCACCCAGAAGGCGCGTGCGGCCGGGATCCACCTGATCCTGGCGACCCAGCGGCCGTCGGTGGACGTCGTCACCGGTCTGATCAAGACGAACGTCCCGTCCCGGCTGGCGTTCGCGACGTCGTCGCTGACCGACAGCCGGGTCATCCTCGACCAGCCGGGCGCGGAGAAGCTGATCGGCATGGGCGACGCGCTCTACCTGCCGATGGGTGCCGGCAAGCCGGTCCGCATGCAGGGCGCCTTCGTCGACGACGACGAGATCTCCAAGGTCGTCGCGTTCACCAAGGAGCAGGCCGAGCCCAGCTACACCGAGGGCGTCACCGCGCAGAAGGCCGGCGAGAAGAAGGAGATCGACGCCGACATCGGCGACGACCTCGACCTGCTGCTGCAGGCCACTGAGCTGATCGTCACCTCGCAGTTCGGGTCGACGTCGATGCTGCAGCGCAAGCTGCGGGTCGGGTTCGCGAAGGCGGGCCGGCTGATGGACCTGCTCGAGACCCGCAACATCGTCGGGCCCTCGGAGGGCTCGAAGGCCCGCGACGTGCTGGTCAAGCCGGACGAGCTGGAGGGCGCGCTCCTCCTGATCCGGGGCGGCGGGACCGCCGACGGCGGCGAGATCGCGGACGACGACGAGTGACACCCGCCGGGTGACGGTCGAGGACCGGTGATGATCCCGACACTGCCGGTGATCGACTTTTCGGGCTCACGGCTTAACGGGGCGGTCACGTTTGTGCCACAGTGGCCACGGGTCGCCGTCCGGTGACCGCACGTCGTGCTGCCCGTCGACGCCGGGCAGGGGAGGTACTGGCTGGTGTTCTGGAGGAAGAAGGACCGTCGTCGCCCGGCGCGGGGCACCACCGACCGGCACGCCCTCGTCCCGATTCCGCTGACCGGCGGTGTGCTGTCCGGCCAGGTCCGCGACCAGCAGGGCGGTGCGCTGGCCGGCACCGAGGTGTCCGTGATGGACCCCGCGGACCGGCGCGCCGTGTACGTCGAGACCGACCCGTTCGGCCGGTTCGCCGCGTCGCTGATGCCGGGCCGGTACCGGGTGCGGGTCGAGGCGGGCGGCTACCAGCAGGTCACCGACATCGTCGAGGTGTCCTGGGGCGAGCACGCCGACATGGGCCACATCGTCCTCGGTGAGGACCCGGCGCTGCGCCCGCCGCGGCCCGGTGTCTTCGTCATCGACGGCGACCACAGCTCGGTCCGCTTCGTCGCCCGGCACATCGGGATGTCCAAGGTGTACGGCCGGTTCAACCGGTTCCAGGGGCAGATCCGGATCGCCGAGCCGTTCGAGGAGTCCTCGGTGGACGTCGTGATCGACGCGGCCAGCGTCGACACCAACGTCGCCGCCCGCGACACGCACCTGCGCTCCGCCGACTTCCTCGACGTCGAGCGCTTCCCCGAGCTGCGCTTCTCCAGCGTGCGCTTCGCCGCGCACGGCGGGAACCGGTGGACGGCGACCTGACCCTGCACGGTCTGACCAGCGACGTCTCGCTGGACACCACCTTCCTGGGCTCGGCGGAGTGGAACGGCGACCGGGTCGGCGCGATCGCCACCACCCAACTGCACCGGGAGCACTACACGCTCAACTGGCAGCAGACCATCGCCAAGGGCCTGCCGGTCGTCGGGTCGACGATCCGGATCGAGCTCGACGTGCAGGCGGTCCGGCAGTCCTGACCCCCGGACGGCGCGCTCAGTACTCCACGCTCAGTACTCGGGGAGCGTGAGGGCCGTCGCGGCGGTCGCGGCCCAGTGCTCGACGAGCCCGGGAGCGGCGGTGTCCGGGGCGGTGAGGTCCCGGACCCGCGCGGCGTTGGTCAGCGCCAGCTCCTGGTTCGCCTCCACCCAGCCGCGCATCCGCCGCTCGTGGGCGGCGGCCGCCGCTCCGGGATCGCCGCCGGAGCGCGCGAGCTCCCCGGCCAGCACGTAGGCGCCGACCACGGCGAGCGTGGTGCCCTGACCGGACAGCAGCGTGGGGCACCAGGCGGCGTCGCCGAGGAGCGCGACCGGACCGCGCGACCAGGTCGGCAGCCGGACCTGGGTGATCGGGGTGAGGTACAGGTCCTCGGCGCGGTCCATCCCCGCGAGCAGCTCGGGCAGCCACCAGCCCCCGCCGGCGAAGTGCCGCGTCACCAGCGCGCGTTGCGCCCCGAGGTCGCGGTGGTGGTAGGTGGCGTCCGGGTCGGAGAAGCCGAGCATCACCCGGACCTCGGTGTCGTCGTGCGCGGTGTAGAGCCCGGCCATCGCGTCCGGCCGCTGGAGGAACACCTGCCAGCGGCTCAGCCCGAAGGTGTTGGGCAGGGTAAACACGGCGACGTGCTGGCCGAGGGGGACCAGCCGGCCGTCGTCGTCGGGGCCGAGAGCCAGACGCCGGACGCCGGAGTGCTGGCCGTCGGCGCCCACCACGAGGTCGTAGTGCTCCTCGGTGCCGGAGGCGAAGCGCACCCGGGCGCCGCCCGCCGGGTCCGGGTCGAGCGCGACGACCCGGTCGCCCCACCGGTGCTCGACGCCGTGGAGCGCACCGGTGAGCAGCGCGGCGAGGTCGTCGCGGAGGATCTCCACGTCGTCGCTCGCGACCGGCCCCCCGGTGAGCGTCACCTCGGTGCTGCGGAAGACCTCGGTGCCGTCCTCGTCGACCAGGGACATGCCGTCCATCGCGGTGCGGGCGGCGCGCAGTGCGGCCCCGAGCCCCATCCGGTCGACGACGGTCAGCGCGGGCCCCCGGACGTCGACGGCCTGCCCGCCGGGCCGCGGCCCCGGCGCCGACTCGACGACGACCGGGCGGAACCCGTGCCGGCGCAGCCACCACGCGAGCGTCGTCTCTGCGATACCGGCCCCGCTGATCAGGATGTCGGTCATGCGTCCTCCTCGGTACGGTGTACGCATCGACGATGCCGCCGCGAGCTGCGATGACGTGTGTCGTGTAGCGGCACAGGTGGTACAGGGAGGTGGCCGGTGGACGGTTCGCCCACGGACCGGGTCGCGGCCGCGGTGCGTGCCCGTGTCGAGTCGGGGGATCTGCGGCCCGGGGACCGCGCGCCATCGGTGCGCGCGCTGGTGGCCGAGCACGGTGTCGCGATGTCCACTGCCGCCCGGGCGCTGACCCGGCTGCGCGAGGAGGGTCTGCTGCGGACGACGGCGCGGGTCGGGTCGGTGGTGGCGGAGCCCGCCGGGCTTGCGGGCATCGCTCCGCCGCCGGACACGGCCCGGCTGGTGCGGACCGCGATCGGCATCGCCGACGACGAGGGGCCTGGCCGCGCTGTCCATGCGGCGCCTCGCCGGGGCGTTCGGCGTGCCGACGATGTCGCTGTACCGGCTGGTGCGCAGCCGGGACGAGCTGCTGCTGGCGATGCTCGAGACGGTGTTCGCGGAGCTGGTGCTGCCCCCGGCCGACGGGCCGTGGCGGGCCCGGCTGGAGGGCGCGGCGCACGCCCAGTGGCGGGTGCACCGGCGGCACCCGTGGCTGGCGCGGGTGTTGTCGCTGTCCCGGCCGCAGGCGCTGCCGTCGCTGCTGCGCTTCGCCGAGTTCGAGCTGGCCGCGCTGGAGGAGGTCGTCGCGGACCCGGTGGAGCGGTTCGACCTGCACCTGGCGCTGACCGGATTCGTGCGGGGGATGGCCCTGACCCTGGCCGCGGAGCAGGAGGCGCAGGCCGACACCGGCGTCGACGCCGACACCTGGTCCGAGCACGACCCGGGGCTGCGCGCTGCGCTGCGCCGTCACGGCGGGCCCGCGCTGCGCCGGGTCGGCGACTACCCGTACGACCTGCAGCGGGTGTTCGACACCGGGATCGCCCGGCTCCTCGACGGGATCAGCTGAACCCCTGCTGCCGCCACGCCTCGTAGACGGCGACGGCGGCGGCGTTGGCCAGGTTCAGCGAGCGGTTCGACGGCCGCATCGGCAGCGCCACCGTGCCCGTCACCCAGTCCGCCGCCGCGACCTCGGGCGGCAGTCCGGTCGACTCGCGGCCGAACAGCAGCACGTCCCCGCCGGAGTAGGCGACGTCGGTGTAGCGGACCGGCGCGCCGGGCACGAACGCGAACACCCGCGCCCCGGCGGCTCGCACCCATCCGGCGAACGCGGCCGTGTCGTCGTGCACGACGACCTCGGCGAGATCGGCGTAGTCGAGCCCGGCCCGGCGTACCGAGCGTTCGTCGAGGGAGAAGCCGAGCGGCCGGACCAGGTGCAGCTCGGCGCCGGTGTTCGCGGCGAGCCGGATCGCGTTGCCGGTGTTCGGCGGGATCTCCGGGGTGTGCAGGGCGAGGCGGACCACGCGCTACTCGTACCAGGTGCCCGCGCTCCAGTGGTTCCCGTCCGGGTCGGCGATCTCGAACAGACGGCTGCCGTGGTCGGCGTCGACGGGCGTGCGCACGACGGTGGCCCGGCCGCTCATGGGGACGAGGGTGCCGGGGCCGCGCGGGCCGGTCGTGGACGAGTCGGAGCCGCCGGCGCGACCCGCTCGGCCCGCCAGCTCAGCGCGGTCGTCCCCGCGAGCTCGCGGAACTCGCGGGCCAGGTGCTGTTGGTCGCTGTAGCCGCAGGTCGCCGCCAGCTCGGCCAGCGGGGGAGCCGACGGGCGGCGCAGCAGCGTGCACGCCCGCTCGAACCGGATGACCCGTGCCGCGGCCTTCGTCCCGAGCCCTGTCTCGCGTCGCAGCCGTTCACCGAGGTGGCGTGGCGACCAGCCCACCTCCCCGGCGACGTCGGCGACGCGCGCGGTCCCACCGCTGCGGACCAGCAGCTCCCAGGCGTGCACGACCTCCGGCGCCGGTTCGCCGGGGCCGTCCCGGGCGTCGGCGACGCGGCACAGCGCGGCGTCGAGCAGCGCGCAGCGCCCGGCCCACCCCGGCTCGGCACGCAGCCGGTCGAGCAGGGTGCCCAGGCCGGGGAGGAGCAGCGCGAGGTCGACGACGTCGCCGGCCAGCTCACCCGCGGGAAGCCCGAGCAGCGTGCGGGCGCCGCGCCAGGTCATCTCCAGCTGCATCCCGGACCGCGGGGCGCCGGAGGCGAGCAGCGCGGGCGCGGCGTGGAGACCGGCCGCCGATGCGGTGAACCGGCCCGGGCCGCGTCGCGGGTCCGGGGCGGCGAGCAGGTCGACCGTGCCGTCCAGACAGAGCACGACGGTCAAGTGCGCGCTCGACACACCCTGGTGCGTCCCCGGCGGACCCGCGGGGGAGGACCAGCACCAGATCCCGGAGACCAGCGGGCGCAGACGCGCGGAGGGACGCCAGCGCCGGGCCCCGTCGGACATGCGGGCCAGGGTAGCGCCGCCGGGTGAGGTCAGAGCGTGAGCAGCATCCGCACGTTGCCCAGGGTGTTCGGCTTGACGTGGGCGAGGTCGAGGAACTCGGCGACGCCCGCGTCGTAGCTGCGCAGCATGGCCGCGAACACCTCGGCCGACACCGGTGTCCCGTCGATCTCGGCGAAGCCGTGCCGTGCGAAGAACTGCTTCTCGAAGGTGAGCACGAACAGCCGCTCCAGGCCCAGCTCGCGCGCGCCGTCGATCAGCGCGGAGACGATCCGGTGCCCCACCCCGCGGCCCACCACCGACGGCGACACCGCCACCGTGCGGATCTCGCCCAGGTCCTCCCACAGCACGTGCAGCGCGCCGCAGCCGACGACCACGCCGTCGACCTCGGCGACCAGGAACTCCGGGACCGCCTCGTAGAGGGTGACGGTCTCCTTGGCGAGCAGGACGGTGCCCGCGTACTCGTCGACGAGCTCACGGATCCGGCGGACGTCGCGGGTGCGGGCGCGGCGGACGATCACGTCGGGGACCGGGGCGGGCACGGGGGCGGGCACGGCAGGAGAGCCTAGACCGGGGTCGCCGACGGCGCCGTCTACCCTGGTATTCGTGGCATCCCCCGAGACTGCGCCCCGGCGCGCCGCCCTGCTGACCCTGGGCTGCGCGCGCAACGAGGTCGACTCCGAGGAGCTCGCCGGCCGTCTGGCCGGGTCCGGCTGGGAACTGGTCGACGCCGAGGACGGCAGCCCCGACGTCATCGTCGTCAACACCTGCGGGTTCGTGGAGCAGGCGAAGAAGGACTCGATCGACACGGTGCTGGCCGCCGCGGACGTGGCACGTCCCGCCGGGGCGAAGGTCGTCGCGGTCGGGTGCCTGGCCGAGCGCTACGGCGCCGAGCTCGCCGCCGACCTCCCCGAGGCCGCCGCGGTGCTCGGCTTCGACGCCTACCCCGAGCTCGCCGAGCGGCTCGGCGACGTCCTGGGCGGGCACGCCCCGGCCCCGCACGTCCCCACCGACCGTCGCAAGCTCCTCCCCATCTCGCCGGTGGAGCGCCCGGCCGCGACCGCGGACGTCTCGGTCCCCGGGCACGACTGGGTGCCCGACATCGCGCGCACCCGCCTGTCCGGCGGGCCGGTGGCCTCGCTCAAGCTGGCCTCGGGCTGCGACCGCCGTTGCGCGTTCTGCGCGATCCCGAGCTTCCGCGGCAGCTTCGTGTCCCGCCCGCCGGCCGACGTGCTCGGCGAGGCCGCCTGGCTCGCCCGGCAGGACGTGCGCGAGCTGGTGCTGGTCAGCGAGAACTCCACCAGCTACGGCAAGGACCTCCCCGGCGGCACCCGCGCGTTGGTCGACCTGCTCCCGCAGCTCGCCGCGATCGAGGGCGTCGAGCGGATCCGGGTCGCCTACCTGCAGCCCGCCGAGCTCCGGCCCGACCTGCTGCGCGTCATCGCGACCACGCCGGGTGTCGCGCCGTACTTCGACCTGTCGTTCCAGCACGCGTCGGCGCGGGTGCTGCGCCGGATGCGCCGGTTCGGGTCGCGCACCGACTTCCTCGACCTCTGCGAGCGCATCCGCGCGCTGGCGCCGGAGGCCGGGATCCGCTCCAACGTCATCGTCGGGTTCCCCGGCGAGACCGAGGAGGACCTCGCCGAGCTGGAGGCGTTCCTGACCGGCGCCCGGCTCGACGCCGTCGGGGTGTTCGGCTACTCCGACGAGGACGGCACCGAGGCCGAGGGCTACGACGGCCACGTCGATCCGGCCGAGGTCAGGGCCCGCGTCGCGCGGATCTCGGCGCTGGTCGACGAGCTGATGGAGCAGCGCGCCGAGGAGCGCATCGGCACCGAGGTCGTCGTGCTGGTCGAGTCCGCCGAGGACGACGAGGACGACTGCACCGGCCGTGCCGCCCACCAGGGCCCCGACGCCGACGGCGAATGCACCGTCGTCGGGGCGGCGCAGGACGGCCCCGAGCCGGACTCGCTGCGTCCCGGTGACCTCGTCCGCTGCCGCGTCGTGGACACCGAGGGCGTCGACCTGCTGGTGGAGGCCCTCGAGCTGATCGACCCGAACGCACCGGCCGCCGCCGTCCCGGCGGCCTCCGCGGCCGGATGAGCTCGCACCCGGCCGGGGGCGCCGCCGGAGTCGGCGACCCGCCCCTGCTGAACATCGCGAACGCGCTGACGGTCCTGCGGCTGCTGCTCGTCCCGGTGTTCGTCGTCGCGCTGTTCGTCGGCGGCGGCGAGGACGTGGTGTGGCGGCTGGTCGCGTTCGCGGTGTTCGTCGTCGCGGCGGCCACCGACCGGCTCGACGGCCAGCTGGCCCGCAGCCGGGGGCTCGTCACCTGGTTCGGCGCACTGGTCGACCCGATCGCCGACAAGGCACTGATGGGCGCGGCCCTGATCGGGCTGTCGATCCTCGGTGTGCTGCCCTGGTGGGTGACGATCGTGATCGTCGTCCGCGAGCTGGGCATCACCGTGCTGCGCTTCGTCGTGATCCGCCGGCACGGCGTCATCCCGGCCAGCCGCGGCGGCAAGGCCAAGACCGTCGCCCAGACGGTCGCGATCGGGCTCTTCCTCCTGCCGCTGCCGGAGCTGCTGGGCCCCGGCACCGCGGCCGCGACGGCCGTGCTCGTGCTCCAGTGGGCGGTGATGGCCGTCGCGCTGGTGCTCACCGTGGTGACCGGCGCCGACTACGTCCGCAAGGCCGTCCGGCCCCGGGCCGCCTGACCTGCGGGGACGATCCGCGGCCCGTGCGGCGTTGAGGTGTTCGCCGTGGGCGTACAGCGTCCCTGCGCCCAGGGACCGGAGAAGTCGGTACGGTGAGACATCACCGGATGTCCGGGGAGCAGTCGAGGAGGGCACATGCTGCTGCGGGAAGCGATCGGCAGTGGGCTGCGTGAGGTGCGCACGGCGCGCCGGCGCACGCTGCGCGACATCTCGCGGGCCGCGCGGGTGAGCCTCGGGTACCTCTCCGAGGTCGAGCGCGGGCGCAAGGAGCCCTCCAGCGAGCTGCTCGCGGCGATCTGCGAGGCACTCGGGGTCTCCGTGCCGGACCTGCTGACCACCGTCGCCGCCGAGATGGCGACGGCGACGTCCGCCGCGGCCGCGAGCCGCCGCGACGACGTGCTCGTCCCGATCGGGCAGCGTCACGCCGAGCTGCGGCTGGCCGGACGGCCGGGTTCCGTGGTCGCCGCACCGGCGTCCTCGGGCGGCCCGGTGGCCTCGGCCGCCTGATCGCACGGGCGACCCCGGCCGACCGCTCCTGCGCGGTAGGGTGCGGGCAGACCGGCAGCGATGCCAGGATGGACAGGGCCGGAGGCCCGGTTCCGACCACGGGGGGAACGCGGGGTCGGTCCGGGGTCCGCATGCCCGCCGTGGTGGCGGGCACGGTCGCGAGCGAACGCAGGCGGAGGACGCGCAGAGATGGCCAACGGATTCACCAAGTTCTTCAGCTATCTGTCGGCCCTGTTCTCGTCGAAGGTCGACGAGCACGCCGACCCGAAGGTGCAGATCCAGCAGGCCATCGAGGACGCCCAGCGCCAGCACCAGCAGCTGTCGCAGCAGGCCGCGGCGGTGATCGGCAACCAGCGTCAGCTGGAGATGAAGCTGAACCGGCAGCTGGGTGAGATCGAGAAGCTGCAGTCGTCGGCGCGGCAGGCACTCGTGCTGGCCGACCAGGCCCGCTCCCAGGGCGACGAGCAGAAGGCCCAGCAGTACGAGCAGTCGGCGCAGACCTTCGCGACCCAGCTGGTGACCGCGGAGCAGGGCGTCGAGGACCTCAAGACGCTGCACGACCAGTCGATCGGTGCCGCCGCCCAGGCTAAGCAGGCCGTCGAGCGGAACTCGATGATGCTGCAGCAGAAGATCGCCGAGCGCACCAAGCTGCTCAGCCAGCTCGAGCAGGCCAAGATGCAGGAGCAGGCCGCGAAGTCGCTGCAGCAGATGAGCGAGCTGTCCGCGCCGCGCAACGCGCCCTCGCTCGACGAGGTCCGCGACAAGATCGAGAAGCGGTACGCCACCGCGCTCGGGTCCGCGGAGCTGGCCCAGAACTCGGTGCAGGGCCGGATGCTGGAGGTCCAGCAGTCGACCACCGACATGGCCGGCATGTCGCGGCTGGAGCAGATCCGGGCGTCGATGTCCGGGGCGCCGATCGCCGGTGGCCAGCAGGCTCCGCAGGTCGGCCAGGGCGAGGCGACCCAGCAGCTGCCGTCCTCGCCGGCGCCGGCCCAGCAGCAGAACACCCAGAACCAGCAGCAGCCCGGCACCGCCTGAGCCGCTCAGCCGTTCCACACCGTCCGCCGCGGTCCCGATCCCGGGGCCGCGGCGGACGTGTGTCCGGGCCCGCCCGGGCCGGGCGACACGGCTCCGGGCACCTCGCCGGCTCCGGCCGTCGGTCGCGACGTGGCCGCGCGGTCAGGGCGTGCGGGCCGCGCCGGGCGGCGGCCGCCCGGGGGCGCCGCGACGCGGGCCGGTGCCGCGGCGCACCGGGCGCGGTGACGGCCCGGCCTGGCAGCGCGGGCACCAGTAGGTGACCCGGGCCCGGTGGTCGTCGCCCTGGTCGGCGGTGCGGATGCGGGTGCCGCAGCGGCGGCACGGCCGCCCGGCCCGCTCGAACACCCAGTGCGCCTCGCCCGCGGCCAGCGAGCCGGTCGTGGTCTGCTCCGGGCGGTCCTTGTTCGACGACAACAGCCGGCGCGACAGGTCGATGACCCCGGGCAGATCGGGCACGTCGCGGACCGGCACCCAGGGGGTGAGCCCGAGCAGGAAGCAGATGTCGTTGCGGTAGAGGTTGCCGAGGCCGGCCATGACCCGCTGTTCGAGCAGCACCAGCCCGAGCGGGTGGTCGGCGCGGGCGGTCATCCGGCGCAGCGCCTCGGCGTCGTGGGCGGGCCCCCAGGCCGGGTCGAGCAGGTCGGGCCCGAGATGCCCGACGAGGGTGTGCTCGTCGTCGGTGGGGAGCAGCTCCAGGTCGTGCAGGGCGAACCCGACCGCGACCCGGTCGGCGGTCTCCAGCACCGCGCGCGCCTCGTGCGCGACCCGGCGCCACCGCATGCCCGGCCGGTACAGGTGCCAGGAGCCGTCCATCCGGAAGTGGCTGTGCAGGCTGCGGCCGTCGTCGAACCGGGTGAACAGGTGCTTGCCGACGGAGACGACGCCGGTGACGGTCAGCCCGGCCAGGTCGTGCTCGACCAGCCGCGGGTGGCGCAGCTCGCCGCGCAGCAGCTCGTACCCGGCCAGCGCGGCGTGCAGCCGCTTGCCGGCCAGGTACACGGTGTCTCCCTCGGGCACGATCGCGACGCTACCCGGGCCCGCCGGGGTCGGCCCGGGCTCAGTCGACGACCAGGGTCCGCAGCTGCGGCCACACCTGCGACCACGGACGCGTCATGCCCTCGCCCAGCCAGATGCGGTTGCCGTCGCCGAGGTCGGCGACCGGTCGCAGTGTCACCCCGGTGGGCGCGAGCAGGCCGGGGTCCTTCCCGAGGAAGACCACGACGTCCCGGTCGTCCGGGGGCGGGTCGAAGTAGCCGTAGCTGCGGTTGCCGCTGTACCCGGGGGGCAGGCCCAGCGCGGGGTCGGCGGTGTCGACGTAGGCGGCGAAGATGTAGGAGTCGCCCACCACGACCGCACGGTCGCGCCGGTCCGGGGGCAGCCCGTCGCGCACCCGGGCGACCTCGGTGACGATCCGCTCCGGCACGGCGGGGTCGGCCGCGGCGACGCTCGCGGACAGCATCGTCGTGGCGAGGGCGACCGACAGCACCCCCGCGGGCCACGCCACCCAGGACCACCGTCGTCGCCCGGCCTCGCGCCGCTGCTGGAACCACACCGCACCGAGCGCGGCGACGGCGCCGTGCAGCCCGCACAGGTAGTAGGCGCGCCCCACGGTCACCGCGAACACGACCCACAGCAGCAGGAAGGTGACCGCCACGAAGCGGTAGGGCCGCAGCCGCGGCGCGGTGAACGCCGCGACCGTGCCGACCACCACGAGCACCGTGCCGAGCAGGCCGGCCAGCAGCAGCATCGCCACCGCGTTCGGGCCCGGCCCGCCGAACAGGATCGACTCCTGCGCGACGACCGAGGTCATCCGCAGCTGCGGCCAGCCGTGCACGGCCTGCCACACCAGCGTCGGCGACGCGATCAGCGCCCCGACCAGCGCGGCCCACCAGAACGCCGGCCGCCGCAGCATCGCCCGCGGCCCGGCCACGCCGATCGCGACCACCAGCACCGCGCCGAGCAGGATCACCTGGAACTTCGTCAGCGCGGCCAGACCGAGCAGCGGCCCGACGGCGAGGAGCAGCCGGTCGTCGCGGACCCGGGTCCAGCGGACCAGCAGCCACAGCAAGAGCGCCCACTGCAGCGGTTCGAGCGAGTACGGCGTCACGAAGTGCCCGAACATCGTCACCCACAGCCCGGTGGCCTGGGCGAGCGCGGTGAGCACCTGGGCCCTGCGGTCCCCGCCCAGCTCCCGGGCGATCAGCGCCGCGACGACGACCGCGCCGGCCGTCGACAGGGACGGCACGATCCGCAGCACCCCGTTCACCCCCGGCGCGAGGGCGTCGGCGAGCCCGGCCAGTGCCGGCGCGACCGGCGGCTGGTCGGCCGACCCCCAGCCCAGGTGGTGACGCCCGATCGCGAGCATCAGCGCCTCATCGAACCAGTACCCGCGGCCCAGCGCCCCCATCACGAGGTGGACAGCGGCCACCACCGCGGCGATGATCCCCACGGGCAGCCGCGCGAGCTGAGGGACGGCCGCGGGTGCGGCGTCGGAGTCCCGGACCGTGGTCGACGACGTCATGTGTCCCCCCGAGCGACGACGTGGGCGCCGTCGGTCCCGGGCCCGGCGCCATCAGACCCCGGCGGGTCCGTCCGGCGCAGCGGGCATCGGGTGGCCGACGATCGACTTCGGTCTACCGGCGGTCCACCCTCGGTCAGCCGCGCGGGGCACTGCGGGCGATCCGCAGCGCCCACAGCACCAGCGGGACCTGCAGCGGCAGCCGCCCCCAGCCGATCGCCCGGTACAACGGAGCCTTGCGGTTCCAGTGCAACGCCATCGACACGTTCGCCGGGAACACCGCCGCGAACAGCACGGCCGCGGCCCAGCCACCCGCACGCCGGGTCCGCGGATGCGCGACCGCCGCGGCGACGGCGCCCTCGGCGGCCCCCGAGGCGTAGGTCCAGAACCGGGGCTCACCGGGCAGGCTGCGCGGCACGATCGAGTCGAACAGCTCGGGCCGCACCACGTGCAGGACGGCGGCGGTGCCGAGCAGCCCCGCGAGTCCGACGGCGAGGCGCCGGTCGCGGGAGGAGGTGGCGGGGGAGCGACGGGTCATGACCGGGATGGTGCCACCCGGCCGGTCGGTCAGCCGATCGGCGCCGGGAGCCGGTCGACCTCGTAGGCCAGGCCGATCGTGTCGCCGGTGGCCGGGTCGTGCAGCTCCACCCGCCAGGCGTCGGCGAACTGGTCGACCCCCGCCTTCATCGCGACGGTCCCCGACAGCAGGACGGTGCCGGGCACCAGCCAGCCGCGCTCGCGCAGCACGTCGACCCAGTAGGCGGGCGGCAGCAGGGCTGCCAGCGTCGCGTCCTGCACGAGCGCCTCGGTGCCGTCGTGGTCGCCGCCGTGACGGACCCACGCGCGCAGGGTGATGTCGTCGAGCCGGTCGGCGACCTCCGACAGCCGCCAGGCCTTGCGGCCCAGGACGTCGAGACCGGCGTTCTTGCTCCAGGCCACACCGTGCACCTCCAGCGCGCGGTCGGTGTGGTCGCACGCGACGGTCAGCAGCGGGTCGGTGACGTCGTCGCCGACGACCAGCGCCCACTCCGCCTCGCCGGAGGTCCGGTCGTGCTGGGCGGGGACCCGGTCGGTCTGCGACGCCAGGTACGGCGAGACCGGGTACAGCGCGGGCACCGTGTCCGGGGCGGGCACGCCCAGCTCGGCCAGCTCCGCGACGTGCGCGGCGACCTCCTCCTGGGCGCGGCCGGCGTAGCCGGCGTTGAAGACCCGGTGGACCTCCACCGAGCGGGTGTCGCCGTCGGGCAGGGTCAGCTCGAGCGTCACGGGGGACCTCCGTCAGATGTGTACGTCGCGTAACCGATGCGCGCGAGGGTTGCGCACACACTGTGTATACAGCAAGTATGAGCCCCGTCCACCCCACCGCCCCGACCCCGGGAGCCCGCGATGACCTCGCCCTCCGCCTCCTCGTCACCACCGGTCGACCGCCGTGACCTGCGCAAGGCCTTCGTCGCGAGCCTCACCGGCACCTCGCTCGAGTGGTACGACTTCGCCGTCTACTCCGCGGCGGCCGCGCTGGTGTTCCCGGTGCTGTTCTTCCCGGCCGCCGACCCGGTGACCGGTCTGCTGCTCGCGTTCTCCACCTACGCCGTCGGCTACGTCTCGCGCCCGCTCGGCGGCGTCGTGTTCGGCAGGCTCGGCGACGTCATCGGCCGCAAGCAGGTCCTGGTCATCACGCTCGTGCTGATCGGCGTCGCGACGTTCCTCATCGGGCTGCTGCCGACCTACGGCACGATCGGCGTCGCGGCTCCGATCCTGCTGGTGCTGCTGCGCTTCGCCCAGGGCGTCGGCGTCGGCGGGGAGTGGGGCGGCGCGGTCCTGCTCTCCAGCGAGTTCGGCGAGCCGCGCCGGCGCGGGTTCTGGGCCTCGGCCGCGCAGGTCGGGCCGCCCGCGGGGAACCTGCTGTCCAACGGTGTCCTGGCCCTGCTCACCCTGCTGCTGACCGATCAGCAGTTCCTGGCCTGGGGCTGGCGGCTGGCGTTCCTGCTGTCGGCCGTGCTGGTGGCGTTCGGGCTGTGGATCCGGCTCAAGCTGGAGGACACCCCGGTCTTCCGCGCGATCGCCGAGTCCGGTGACCGGCCGTCGGCGCCGGTGCGCGAGGTGTTCACCGCCGAACGCCGCCCGCTGCTCGCCGGGATCCTCAGCCGGATCGGTCCGGACGTCAGCTACGCCCTGTTCACCGTCTTCGTGCTGACCTTCGCCACCACCCACCTCGGGTTCTCCCGGTCGGAGGTGCTCGGCGCGATCCTGATCGGCTCGGCGCTGCAGCTGCCCGCGATCCCACTTGCCGGGGCGCTCACCGACCGGTTCAACCGGCGCCTGGTCTACGGCGTCGCCGCGGTCGGGGGAGCGGTGTGGCCGTTCGTCTTCTTCCCGATGATCGCGGGCGGCTCGTTCGCGCTGCTCGTCGTCGGCATCGTCGTCGGGCTCGGCCTGCACTCGTTCATGTACGGGCCGCAGGCCGCGTTCGTCACCGAGCAGTTCTCGCCGCGGCTGCGCTACACCGGCAGCTCGCTGGCCTACACCATCGCCGGCGTGGTCGGGGGTGCCGTCGCGCCGCTGGCGTTCACCGCGCTGTCCGGCGGGTCGGGGAACTGGGTGCCGGTCGCGGCCTACCTGGCCATCGCCTGCGCGCTGACCGTCGTCGGGCTGGTCATCGGTCGCGACCCGGACCACGACGAGGACGAGGCCTACCTCGCCCTCACGCCCTGAGCAGCACGCGCAGGGTGAGCTGCAGGTGCTCGTCGATCGCCTCCGCCGCCGCGTCCGGGTCGTCGCCGGCCAGCGCCGCGACGATCCGGTCGTGCTCGGCACAGACCGCCTGCCGCCGGTCCTCGGTCCGGAACAGCGCGGTCACGCCCACCCGGCGCTGGCGCACCCGCAGCCCGGCGTAGGTCCGCGAGAGCAGCGCGTTCCCGGTGGCGTCGACGAGTGCCTGGTGGAAGACCATGTCGAGCTCGATGAACTCGGCCGGGTCCCCGCCGGCGCCGGCGAGCTCGCGCTGCCGGTCCAGGGCCGCGTTCATCGCCTCGAACGGGACACCGTCGGCGCCCATCGCCGCGCGCGCCGCGTGCTTCTCCAGGACCCCGCGCAGCTCCATCAGCTCGGAGATCTGCCGGCCGGTCAAGGGCGGCACGTAGGCGCCGCGACCGGGCAGCATCTCGACCAGGCCGTCGGCCACGAGCAGGAGCAACGCCTCACGGACCGGGGTGCGCGACACCCCGATCCGGCCGGCGAGCTCGTTCTCGTTGAGGAACGTGCCCTGCACCCGCGGGTCCACCAGGACGGTCTCGCGCAGGTAGTGCAACGCGCGGTCGCGACCGGACTCCCGTGACGTCGGCATACGACACGTATACACCGAACCATCCCAGGAGACGCCATGCGGATCGCCCTCGTCCAGATCGCCGCCACCACCGACCCGGCGGAGAACCTCGCCCTGGTCGCCGACGGCGTCGCCGGTGCGGCCGCCCGGGGCGCGCGGCTGGTCGTGTTCCCCGAGGCCACCCAGTGCCGCTTCGGGGTGCCGCTCGGCCCGGTCGCCGAGCCCCTCGACGGCCCCTGGGCGTCCCGCGTCCGCGGGATCGCCGCCGGTGCGGGGGTCACCGTGGTCGCCGGGATGTTCACCCCCGCCGACGACGGCCGCGTCCGCAACACCCTGCTCGTCACCGGCCCGGGCGTCGAGGAGCAGTACGACAAGATCCACCTGTTCGACGCGTTCGGGTTCGCCGAGTCCGACACGGTCGCCCCGGGGGACCGGCCGGTCACGGTCACCGTCGACGGCGTCACCGTCGGCCTCGCGACCTGCTACGACCTGCGGTTCGCGGGCCTGTTCCAGACCCTCGGCGACGCCGGGGCGCAGCTCGTCGTCGTGCCCGCGTCCTGGGGCGCGGGGCCGGGCAAGCGCGAGCAGTGGGAGCTGCTGGTGCGCGCCAGGGCCCTCGACACGACGGCCTTCGTGGCGGCCTGCGACCAGGCGGACCCGGAGGCGGCCGGGCGCCCGGTCCCCGGTGGTGGCGCCCCGACCGGGATCGGGGCGAGCACGGTCGCCGGCCCGACCGGCTCGGTCGTCGCGGCGCTGGACGCCGCACCGGGGACCCTGCTCGTGGACCTCGACCTCGACGCGGTCACCGCGGCCCGCCGGGCGATCCCGGTCCTGGCCAACCGGCGGTACTGACCCCGGGTCCGCGGTGTCGCCGGTCAGGCCCGCAGCCGCAGCCCCTTCGGCGTCACCCGGAACCCGGCCTCGGTGAGCACTTCCGACAGTGCCGAGGTCAGCGAGTCCTGTCCGTCGGCGCGCTCGACGGCGAGCGACCCCAGCCAGCCCTCGTGCACCGCCCCGGCGAGCGACTCCGCCCCGGCGCGCAGCTCGTCACGGTCCTCGGTGAACGACAGCAGCGACTTCCCGCCGCGTTCGACGTAGAGCGCGGGCGCCCCGTCGACGAGGGTGACCAGGGCCCCTGCCTTGCGACCGGGGCGGTGCCGGGTCTCACCGGTCGTGTCCGGCCACGGCAGGGCGGCGCCGTAGGGCTGGGCGGGGTCGGTGGCGGCGAGCACCACCCGGGACAGCTCGCGCCACGCCTCCCGCGGCGCCTGCGGGCGGCGACCGGCGCCCCCGTCGAACTCGGCGTGGCGGCCGGCGCCGCCGAGCCCGCCCAGGCTGCCGCGCAGGTCGTCGGGCACCCCGGCGTACGGGTCGTCGCACATGGGGAGTCCCGCCGCGTCGCCGCAGAGGTCGTCGGGCAGGGGCTCGACGTCCCCGGCCCGGTCCACGGACCCGGCCGTGCCGGCGGACCCGGTGCGGTCGGTGGGGTCGGTGACGACCGCGCCCGGCCCGGCACCGAGACGGCGCGGACCGGTCGGCGGGGCGGGGGCCGGGCCGCCCTCGATCCCGGCGAGGGCGCGGACCCGGTCGATCGCACCCGGCACCGCGAACTGCGCCGCGCCCAGCCCCTCGACGATGTAGCCGCGTCGGCACCGGCCGGACTCCTCCATCGCCCGGAGCACCTTGTAGACCGCGGCGAACCCGCCCGTGACCCGCTCGGTGCCCAGCGCGCCCCGGGTCAGCACACCGTGACGCTCCAGGAACGCCTCCGCGGCGGCGTGCGCACGGCGGGTCGGGTCGGGCTCGCGCGGCACCGCCACCGACCAGCGCCCGCCGACCGACGGCGGCCCGGTCCGGCTGGGCATCGACGGCCGCCCCGCACGCAGCTGTGCGTAGCGTCCGCGGGCCGGTCGCCGCGCCGTGCGATGCGCCCCGCCCTGCCGCCCGGAGGCGCCCCGTCGCGAGCCGCCCCCGGACAGCCGGGCCCGCAGCGGGCCGAGCGTGTCGTTGGTGAGCGCACCCGCCCAGACCAGGTCCCAGACGGCGGCGACGACGTCGTCGTCGGAGGGAGCCGGCTCGTCCTGCTCGGTCAGCAGGACCCCGGCCCGGGTCGCGAGCTCGCGGAAGAACAGTGCACCGCCCCCGGAGTCCGGCGCCGCCCCCGGGTCGGTCAGCGCGGCCGGGTCGGTCAGCCCGAGCGTGGCCAGCACCGCGGTGTGCAGCGGGGTGCCCGCGGTGTCGAGGTCGGGGGCGGGCAGCAGCAGGTCCGCCACGTCGGCCGGGGTCAGCGCGAGCCAGCCGTCCTGCCCGGACAGCGCGCCGCACCCGACCCAGGTCACCTCACCGGCGGCGGTCAGCTCGTCGAGCAGCGCGGGGGTGTAGCCGGGCAGCCGGGCGGGCAGCACCAGCGACTCGACCGCGCTCGCCGGCAGCGGCGCCCCGGCGAGCTGCTCGACCACACCGAGCACGTCCTCCGCCCCCGGTGCACGGCGCACCCGGCCGCGCCGCTCGGAGCCCGACCGCACCTGCACGCCCTGCCACTGCGGCAGGAACCGCCCCAGCGCCCGCTGCTCGACGGGCTCGACCTCGTGCCGCAGCTTCGCCAGCGACGCGCGGCGCAGCCGGCGCAGCACCTCGGCGTCGCAGTACTCCAGATCGCCGCCGGATCCGGCGGGCACCGAGGCCTGCGGACGCAGCTCGCCCTTCATCAGCCGCCCGGTGCCGGTGAGCCGTTCCAGTACCCCGCCGACCACGGCCACTCCCAGCCCGAAGCGACGGGCGAGCTCGGCGGCGGTGAACGGTCCGTGCGTGCGTGCCCAGCGCAGCACGAGGTCACCGAGCGGGTCGGGCACCGGCTCGGTGAAGGCCTCCGGCACCCCGACCGGCAGCGCGGTGCCCAGCGCGTCCCGGATGCGCCCGGCGTCCTCGATCGCGATGAAGCGCTCCTCACCGGCGATCCGCACCCGCAGCGCCCGGCGGTCGCGCTCCAGCTGCGCCAGCCACGCCGGGTCGACGCCGCGGGCCCGCCCGTCGGCCTCGGACAGGTCACCGACGAAGCGGAGCAGGTCCGCGGCACCCTCCACGTCACGGGCGTGCCGCTCCGGGTCGGTGCGCTGCAGCTGCCCCTCGATCTCGGCCAGCATCTCCGGGTCGAGCAGCTCCCGGATAGCCTCGGAGCCGAGCAGCTCCGCCAGCAGAGTCGAGTCCAGCGACAGGGCGGCCGCGCGGCGCTCGGCCAGTGGCGCGTCGGCCTCGTAGAGGAACATCCCGACGTAGCCGAACAGCAGGCTGCGCGCGAACGGCGACGGCTGCGCGGACTCGACCTCGACGACCTTGACCCGGCGCGCGGCGACGTCGCCCATCAGCTCGCGGAGCCCGGGCAGGTCATAGACGTCCTGCACGCACTCCCGCATCGCCTCCAGGGTGATCGGGAACTGCTCGAACTTGCCCGCCACGCCCAGCAGCTGTGCCGAGCGCTGGCGCTGCTGCCACAACGGGCTGCGGCGACGCGGGTCGCGGCGGGGCAGCAGCAGCGCCCGCGCGGCGCACTCCCGGAACCGGGAGGCGTAGAGCGCCGAGTTCCCCAGCTCCGCGACGACGATCTGCTCGATCTCGCCCGGTTCCAGCAGCACGTCCTCGGCGCTCGGGACGACCTCGGTGCCGTTGTCGTCGACCGCGTCCGGCAGGCGCAGGACGATCCCGTCGTCCGCGCCCGACGCGCTCACCTCGACCCCGCGTCGCTCCCGCATCCGGGCCGCGATCGCCAGTGCCCACGGCCCGTTGACCTGAGCACCGAACGGCGAGTGCACGACGAGGCGCCAGTCGCCCAGCTCGTCGCGGAACCGCTCCACCAGGATCGTGCGGTCGCTCGGCACGTGCCGGGTCGCCTCACGCTGCTCGCGCAGGTAGGACAGCAGGTTGTCGCAGGCCCACACGTCGAGTCCGGCCGCGGTGGCGCGCTCGCGGGCCTCGGCGTCGGCCAGCCCGGACATCTCGCGCACGAACGCGCCGACCGCCCGGCCCAGTTCCAGCGGCCGACCGATCGACTCGCCCTTCCAGAACGGCATCCGGGCGGGCACCCCCGGCGCCGGGGTGACGATCACGCGGTCGTGGGTGATGTCCTCGACCCGCCACGACGAGGTCCCCAGCAGGAACGTGTCCCCGACGCGGGACTCGTAGACCATCTCCTCGTCGAGCTCACCGACCCGCGACCCGGCGCCGTCCGCGCCGCCCGGGGTCATCACGGTGAACAGGCCGCGGTCGGGGATGGTGCCGCCGGACGTGACGGCGAGGCGCTGCGCGCCCGGGCGCCCGCGCAGCTCGTCCGTGACCCGGTCCCAGGTGATGCGGGCGCGCAGCTCGCCGAACTCCTCGGACGGGTAGCGCCCGGCCAGCATGTCGAGCACCGAGTGCAGCGCGGAGTCCGGCAGCGCCGCGAACGGGGCCGCCCGACGGATCGTCGCGGCCAGGTCGGACAGCCGCCACGACTCCATCGCGACCATCGCGACGATCTGCTGGGCCAGGACGTCTAGCGGGTTCCGGGGATAGCGGGTGGACTCGATCGACCCGGTCGTCATCCGTTCGGCGACGACGGCGCAGGACACGAGGTCCCCGCGGTACTTCGGGAACACGACACCCTCGGACACCGCGCCCACCTGGTGCCCGGCGCGCCCGACCCGCTGCAGCCCGGACGCGACCGACGGCGGTGCCTCGACCTGCACGACCAGGTCGACCGCGCCCATGTCGATGCCCAGCTCCAGGCTGGACGTCGCAACGACGCACGGCAGAACGCCGGACTTCAGCTCCTCCTCGACCAGGGTCCGCTGGTCGCGCGACATCGACCCGTGGTGGGCCTTGGCGACCGTCGGTGCGGCACCGCCACCCACCCCGGACTGCCCGACCGCCTCGGCCGGGAACGCACCCGGCGCGGCGTCGAGGTCGGCGGCCTCCTCCAGCGCGGCCTCCTCCAGCGCGGCGGCCTCCTGCTCGGCGGCGAGCTCGTTGAGCCGGGAGGTCAGCCGCTCGGCGAGCCGGCGGGAGTTGGAGAACACGATCGTCGACCGGTGCTCGCGCACCAGACCGAGCAGCCGTTCCTCGACGGCGGGCCAGATCGAGGGCTTGCGCGCGGTGCCCGCGGCGGACCCGACGACCTCCTCGTCGGTGCTGCCCGGCGCGGGCCGCTCGTCGAGCGCGGCCAGGTCGGGCACCGGGACCTGCACCTCGACCCGGATCGTCTTCGGGATCACGGGCTGGACGACCTCGACCGGGCGCGTACCGGACAGGAACGTCGAGACCTCGTCGACCGGGCGCACGGTCGCCGAGAGCCCGATCCGCTGCGGGGTGGCCTCGGTGATCTCCTCGAGCCGTTCCAGCGACACCGCCAGGTGCGCCCCCCGCTTCGTGCCGGCGACGGCGTGCACCTCGTCGAGGATCACGGTCGTCACCCCGCGCAGCGACTCCCGCGCGGCCGAGGTGAGCAGGAGGAACAGCGACTCCGGAGTGGTCACCAGCACGTCCGGCGGGGTGCGCTGGAACTGGCGCCGCTCGTCGGCCGGGGTGTCGCCGGTGCGCATCCCGACGGTGATGTCCGGCACCGGCTCGTCGAGCCGCTGCGCGGCCTGGCGGATGCCGGTCAGCGGCGAGCGCAGGTTGCGCTGCACGTCCACGGCCAGGGCCTTGAGCGGGGAGACGTAGAGGACCCGGCAGCGCTGCTTGCGCTCGGCGGGCGGTGGCGTCGCCGCGAGCCGGTCGAGCGCCCAGAGGAACGCGGCCAGGGTCTTGCCGGACCCGGTCGGCGCGACGACCAGGGCGTTGCGCCCGGCCTGCGCCGCGGACCAGGCGCCCTCCTGGGCCGCGGTGGGCGCGGCGAAGGCCCCCTCGAACCACTGGCGGGTGGCGGGGGAGAAGCCCTCGAGTGCGGTCACGCCGACCATCATGCGGGTGGGGTCCGACAGTCACCCGTCGGACCGGGCGTGACCTGCGCTCTCAGCGCGCGGCGTCCGCCCGGGTACGGGGCCAGACCTCCGCGGCGTCCTCGGCCGGGAACTCCGCGACGACCGCCGCGATCGTCCAGACCATCGACGCCAGGAAGTCCACGCCCAGCGCGTCGACGTAGTGCGAGGTCTCGCGGGCGTCGGCCGGGTCGACGAGCGGGGCGATGGTGTAGCGCGCCCGGGCCGCGTAGCGCGGACCCAGGTTCTGCCCGATCCAGGCCAGCGCCCGCTCGGAGCGGTCGTCGTGGTCGACCAGCGCGGCGCGGGCGGCGTCGTACCAGTCGGCCAGCACGAGGAAGGCCAGCGACCAGCCGGGCGGCGTGGCGTCCGGCGGCATGTCCCGGTCGACCGCGGTCAGCCGGCGCACGGCGAACCGGGCCGGATCCGGCCCCGGCGCGGCGAGCGTCTCGCGGACCGCCCCGGCCAGCACGTCGGACACCATGCGGTAGGCGTTCTGCAGCTCCGCGTCGTCCGCGCCCGCCGACCTGCGTGCGTTCGGGGTCGTCCCCGCCATGTCCACCGTCCTCCGCTCGTGTGGCCGGGCCGGAGCGTAACGCCCTGGCGCACGGCGACCGTCGCACGGCAGCATCCGTCCGTGACCGCCGCACCCGACGCCGTCTCCCCGCCCCAGGACCTCGCGCAGCCCCGGCTGCTGGCGGTTCTCGCGATGGTGCAGGTGCTCGGCGGGACGGCCGTCGCGACCTCGATCGCCGCGAGCTCGCTGGTCGCCTCCCGGCCGTCCGGCTCACCGGCGGTCGACGGCGTCGCGTGCGTTCGGCCGGTGCGGGACGCCCGGCGGCGGGCTGAGCCGGACCCTCAGCGACGGCGCTGGTGGAGCCACCAGCGCACCAGCACGACCAGCGCGGACAGCAGCGCGAGCAGGGACACGATCTGCCACGCCAGTGGCGAGCCGATGCCGGTCGTCGCGAGGACCTCGTCGGCGACGTCGACCGGGACGGTGGCGAGCAGTTCGGACATATCACCCAGGCTACCTGCTCCGGGGCGTCATCGGGCGGACGCCGCACGGAACGGGTGACCCGTCTACCCTCGCGGACGTGCGACTGAGCCACTTCCGGGAACTGATGGAGGGCGAGTTCGGGCCGGTGCGGGCGGCGTCGCTGTCCCGCGACCACGTCTTCTCCGAGCTCGGCGGCCGGACCGTCGAGCAGGCGATCGAGGCCGGCGTCGACCTGCGCCGGATCTGGCGCGCGGTCTGTGCGGCCTACGAGGTCCCACCCGCACGGCGGTAGCGGCGCCCCGGGCGGTCGTGCTGACCGCTCGGCTCCCGTGGGCGCCCGGTCGGCGTGTCGCGGTGTCGGGTCGAACGCGTGTTCGTCTACGGTTCCGGCAGGGCTTGCGGTACCGGTCCTGCGGCGTGGTGTCGGACGAGTTGTCCACAGGCGCCGATCCGGGCCCGAAACTGTCAGGGGTACCCCATACCGTTGTGGTGTGCCTCCCCGAAAGACACCAGCAGGACCCGACCGTCGACCACCAGCGAGGAGTCAAGAGATGTCCGCTCCGGACCGCGGCAAGGCGCTCGAACTCGCCCTCGCCCAGATCGAGAAGAACCACGGCAAGGGATCGGTGATGCGCCTGGGCGACCAGGCCCGCGTCCCGATCAGTGCCATCTCCACGGGCTCCATCGCGCTCGACGTCGCGCTCGGCGTCGGGGGCATCCCGCGCGGCCGCGTCGTCGAGATCTACGGCCCGGAGTCCAGCGGTAAGACCACGGTCGCGCTGCACTGCGTGGCGAGCGCGCAGGCCGCGGGCGGTGTCGCCGCGTTCATCGACGCCGAGCACGCGCTCGACCCGGAGTACGCCAAGGCGCTCGGTGTCGACACCGACGACCTGCTGGTCTCCCAGCCGGACACCGGTGAGCAGGCGCTGGAGATCGCGGACATGCTGATCCGCTCCGGCGCGCTCGACATCATCGTCATCGACTCGGTGGCCGCGCTCGTGCCGCGTGCCGAGATCGAGGGCGAGATGGGTGACAGCCACGTCGGTCTGCAGGCCCGGCTGATGAGCCAGGCGCTGCGGAAGATCACCGGTGCCCTCAGCAACTCCGGCACCACGGCGATCTTCATCAACCAGCTGCGCGAGAAGATCGGCGTGATGTTCGGGTCCCCGGAGACCACGACCGGTGGTAAGGCACTGAAGTTCTACGCGTCGGTCCGCATGGACATCCGCCGCATCGAGACGCTGAAGGACGGCACCGACATGGTCGGCAGCCGGACCCGGGTCAAGGTCGTGAAGAACAAGGTGGCTCCGCCGTTCAAGCAGGCGGAGTTCGACGTGCTCTACGGCGTCGGCATCTCCAAGGAGGGTTCGCTGATCGACGTGGGCGTCGAGCAGGGGATCATCCGCAAGTCCGGCGCCTGGTACACCTACGAGGGCGACCAGATGGGGCAGGGCAAGGAGAACGCCCGCAAGTTCCTCAAGGAGAACCCGGACGTCGCCGCCGAGGTCGAGAAGCGCATCAAGGAGAAGCTGGGGATCGGCGCGGTCGTCGACGCCGAGGAGACCAGCCCGGTCGAGCCCCTCCCGGCCCCGGTCGGCTTCTGAGCGTGACCGGCGACCACGACGGGTCCGGAGGCACGTCGGGACGGGACGGTGCGGAGCCGACCGGGCCCCGCACCGTCCCGCTCGACGACCTGTTCGGCGTGACCCCGTCGGGTCCCGACGTGCCGGATCCGCCCGCGATCCGGACCGTCGACCCGACCGGCGCCGAACCGGGGGAGCCCGCTGCGGAGCCCCCGGCCGTCCCCGGGTGGGACGCGAGTCCGCACCAGGTCTCGTTCGTGACGCTCAGCGGCGCCGACGGGGCCACCACGGCGATCACCGACCCGCCGGCGACGGCCCGGCCGACGGATCCGTCGGCCGACGCTGCGACGGACGGGGTGGCGGAGCCCGCCCCGGTCCGCAGGCTGACCTTCGACGACCCCGTTCCCGGACCGGGAGCGGACGGCGGTGGCGACGGATCCGGTGCGCCCCGCGTGGTCTCGTTCGAGGAGCTGTCGGGACGGGGCACACACCGCGGCGGAGCCCGCCGCGACCGTGCGACCCGCCGCGACCGTGCGACCCCGCGCCGGCGCCCGACCACCGCAGCGGCCGTGACCGGTGGAGACACAGCGGCGGCCACGACCACTCCGGACACCGTGGCCGACCTGTCCCGGAGCGCCGGACCTGCCGGGCCGGGCACCGAAGCGACGGGCACCGGGGAGACGGGCACCGAGAAGACGGGCACCGGGGAGACGGGCGCCACCTCCCGTGGCCGTCGTCGTGGTGAGGGTCGTGGCCGGGGGAGCCGCCGGAGCGAGGAACGCACCCCGCGCGTCGAGACACCGCAGGAGCAGGAGAGCCGCGCCCGCGACATCTGCCTGCGCCTGCTCACCGACCGCGCCCGCACGGTCAAGGAGCTCGGCGACGCGCTGCGTCGCAAGGAGATCCCCGACGAGGTCGCGCACCGCGTCCTCGAGCGGTTCGACGAGGTCGGCCTCGTCGACGACCAGGTCTTCGCCGAACAGTGGGTCCGGTCCCGGCACCGTCACCGCGGCCTCGGCAAGCGGGCGATCGCGATGGAGCTCCACCGCAAGGGCGTCGACCGCGAGATCGCCGACGAGGCACTCACCGGGATCGACGACGCCTCCGAACGCGACCGGGCCCGTGAGCTCGTCGTGCGGCGGTTGCGGAGCCTGCCCGTCGGGAGCCGCGAGGAGCGGCAGTCCAGTGCCCGCAAGCTGGTCGGCATGCTCGCGCGCAAGGGCTACGGCCCCGGGGTCGCCTACGGGGTGGTCAAGGAGGAGATCGCCGCCGCCGGTGCGGACGCCGACGAGCTGGGCGAGGCCCCACCCGAGGACTGACCCGTCCCCGGCGGGATCCGCCGACCGGTCACGACCGCAGGTACCAGGCGAACCAGTCGCGCATCGTCGGCGTGAGGTAGTGGGTCGGCGGCACCTGCTCGGCCGGGAACAGCGGGAACCCCTGCGGGGCGTGCCCGGGCCGGTCGTGGAAGTAGGTCCCGCTGACCCAGGCCGGGTTGATGTCCAGCTCCATGCCGCGGACCACCCCCGCGTCGGCGAGCAGCCTGCCCAGCGTGCACACCGACAGTGCCGGCCCGGCGACGTAGACCTCGGTGCCGTCGGCGGTCACACCGAACCCGGAGCGGTGGACGAACGCGTTCTGCCCGATCGTGCTGCCCCACTCCGCGGTGCCGCCCGTGGCGCACGTCGGGTTCACCGCGCCGTCGTCGACGAGCGGGAGCAGGTTCTGCCGCACGCTCGCGACGTCCGGCCCCATCCCGACCTCGGTGCCCCAGGCCCCGACGTCGGCCCGGCCGTCGGTGTGCAGGACCAGGCTGGCCTTGCCGGGCAGCAGCGGCGCGACCGTACGGCCCTCGGCGTAGTAGCCGTTGTGACTGGGGTCGGACAGCTTGAACCCGCCGTTGAACGCCACCGCCACCCCGTCACCGGCCCGTCCGGCCAGCGACGTCGACGCACGCCAGTGCCCGGCCGGCTCGCCGACGCCCGGATGCAGGGTGCCCCGCACCAGCGCGGGATCCATCCGCAGCACCCCGGCGAGGTAGGAGGTGTGGGTGTCGTCGACCCGCAGAGTGGTCACCTGCACCGCGGGCCGCCCCTGGTCGGCGACCACGGTCTGCCACACGCCCTCCCCGGGCAGCGGGGCACCGGCCGCGACCGGGGCGAGCGGCGGTGTCGTCGCCGGGTCGGGCAGCGCACCCGGAGCCCGCGGGATCCCACCGGCCGGGGTACCGCCCTCGGACGGCGCGTCCGCGGCGTACTGGAGCTTCTCCAGGCTGGTCACCAGCCAGTTCAGCCCGTGGTCGCGGGCCCACTCGGCGGTCGCCTCGACCGGACCGGTTCCGGGGGGCGCGGCCAGGGTCACCGCGCCGATCCCGGCACCCGCGCCGCCGAGCAGCACCACGAGCACCGCCAGGACCGCGCCCGCCCGGCGCCGTCGCCGGCGTCGCCGCGAGTGCCTCGACGCCGGTGCGATCTCGACGGTGGTCTCGACCGCGCTCATCGCCGCACCGCCGGGCCCGGGGTCGCCCCGCCCCGCCCGCCGGTCGCCCCCTCCGCCGCCGTCGTACCCGGGGCCACGGCCCCCGGCGGGACCAGCGTCTCCAGCACCATGCGCCGTCGTCCTCCTGCGTCCTGGCGGCATGATCCGCCGCCGCGGTGGAGCCTTCCGGTCGTTGCGCAGAGCAACCACAGAGAACGCTGAGCGATCACTGAGAGTCGACGACCGAGCCACGGCGCGGAGAACCGGTCCTGCGTGCCGATCGGTGGTGTGCAGCGGGCGATTGCGTGCATAAGATGCCCGCCGAGCCGCAGTTCGTGATCGACGAACGGCGCGAGGTGTCGATCCCGGGAGGGTGTTCGTGAGGATCCGAGGACGAGTGGCCGGGGCCGCGCTGGCGGTGACGGCGCTGTTCGCAGTGGCGGGCTGCGGCGGGGGAGACGGGGGCGGCGGGACCGCCGCCCAGCCGAGCGGGCAGGCGCAGGGCGGCACGCTGACGGTGTTCGCCGCGGCGTCGCTGACCGGCACCTTCGGTGACCTGGAGAAGAAGTTCGAGGCCGCGAACCCCGGCACCGACGTGGTGTTCAACTTCGCCGGGTCCTCGGCCCTGGCCCAGCAGATCAACCAGGGCGCCCCGGCCGACGTGTTCGCCTCGGCCGACCAGAACAACATGACCAAGGTGACCGACGCGGGCAACGCCCAGGGGCAGCCCGAGGTCTTCGCCACCAACACCCTGCAGATCGCGGTCGCGCCGCAGAACCCGAAGCGGATCGCGTCGCTGCAGGACCTGACGAAGCCGGACCTGCGGACGGTGGTCTGCGCCCCGCAGGTGCCGTGCGGCTCGGCGACGGAGAAGGTCGAGCAGGCCGCCGGCGTGGACATCAGGCCGGTCTCCGAGGAGCAGGACGTCAAGTCGGTGCTGCAGAAGGTCACCACCGGCAACGCCGACGCCGGGCTCGTCTACCGGACCGACGTCACCGCGTCCGGCGGGCAGGCGCAGGGCGTCGACATCCCGCAGGCGTCGCAGGCGGTCAACCAGTACCCGATCGTCGTCCTGAAGAACACGAGGAACGCCGAGCTGGCGCAGAAGTGGGTGCAGTTCGTGAACGGCGACGAGGGCCGTCAGGTCCTCGGGGCGGCCGGCTTCGGCGCCCCGTGACCCCGGGTCAGGGCGCGGGGACCGAGACCCGTCCCACGAGCCAGGGGTAGGAGTCCGCCAGCGCCTGGGAGAACAGGTCGAAGTCGTGTCCACCTCCGGGCACGATCACCAGCCGGTTCTCCACACCGGCCCGGGTCGCCACCGCCGACAGGGTGCGTGCGGCGGCGGCCGGGTCGGTGTCGGCGTCGCCCGCCTCGAACCAGCCGGCGATCCCGGGGGCGCGGTTCGCGGCCAGCAGCGTCGCCGGGTCGTGCGCGGCGAACGCGGCCTGCGACCCGCCGAACAGCTCGGCGACGGTGTCCGGGACCCCGCCGTTGGAGTCCCCGACCCGCGGGCCGAGCAGCCCGGCGTAGTCGCCGAACGTGGCGAAGACCGTGGGGTGGCGCAGTGCCAGCATCACTGCGCAGCTGCCGCCCTCGGACAACCCCGCCACCGCCCACGCCGGTCCCGGTGGCCGGGTCCCGAACAGCCTGCTCACCACCCGCGGCACGTCGCGGGTCAGGTAGGTCTCGACCTTCGCGGTCGGGGTGTCGACGCACTCGGAGTCCGCGGTGTAGGTGCCGTTGACGTCGGGCATCACCAGGATCGGCGCGACCCCGTGGTGCTGGGCGGCCCAGGCATCGGCGACGTCGGCGGCGCCCCCGGAGTCCACCCAGTCCGCCGGGCGTCCGGGAGTCCCGTGCAGCAGCACGATCACCGGCAGCTGCGGCCGGGGTCGCTGGTACCAGGCGGGCGGCACCCACACGACCGCGGGCCGGGCCGCGAAGTGCGACGCCGTCCCCGGGATCGCGACCTCCACGACCTGACCGGCCGACGGGACCTTCCGGCTCAGCAGCAGCTGCGCGACCCCGATCCCCTCGGCCGGTCCGGTTCCGGCCACGTCACCGACGGTCCGGAGGTAGTCCAGCGCGGCGTTCACCCCGACCAGGGCGTTCGCCAGCAGCACCACCGCGACGACGCCCGTCGCGCCCAGCCGGGCGAGGATCCGCAGCGACCGGTGCCGGGACCGCCCGGCCCGCCGCACCCCCAGGACGACCGGCACGAGGACCACCACGCTGGCGAGGACGAACCCCGTCACGAACTGACGTGGGGGTCTGTAACGAGAACGGTGGTTCCGGCGATGTTGTCAGTAGTGCTCGGCGCCCGGCCAGCGGTCACCGAAAGTGATGGCGAAGGCGTTGAGGACTGGCTTCCAGCGCATCATCCATCGGGTGTGGCCTCGTCCGGTCGGGTCGAGGCTGCGGGTGACAAGGTACAGACATTTCATCGCGGCCTGCTCGCTGGGGAAATGCCCTCGCGCTCGGACCGCTCGCCGGTAGCGGGCGTTCAACGATTCGATCGCGTTCGTCGTACAGATCACCCTCCGGACCTCGATGTCGTAGTCGAGGAACGGCATGAACTCGGTCCAGGCGTTACGCCACAAACGTATCATCGCCGGATAGGCTCGCCCCCACTCGTCATCGAGATCATCCAGCGCGGCTGCAGCGGCATCGGCGGTGGACGCGGTGTAAATAGCTC
>NZ_VRMC01000239.1:0-1382 GCF_008369905.1 Pseudonocardia sp. EV170527-09 | reverse complement strand
ACCGGTGTCGTAGAAGCGGTAGCCGGTGTCGGGGTCGATGTGGGCCGGTTCGAGGATGCCGATGTCGTGGTAGTGGCGTAGCGCCTTGCGGCTCAGGCCGCTCATCAGCGCGAAGTCACCGATCGAGACCTGGGCGCCCATGGCGTCCTCCTCTGTGTGGCGTCACCTGCGTCGAGCGGGACAACCCTGGACCCTCCCCCTGGGGCAAGGTCAACGTCGCGGCACGCTCGCGGCCGCGGGTTGACCTTCCCCTCACGGGAAGCTCCATCGTGGGGCCATGTCCACAGCAGAATGGGAAACACTCCCGGAAACCGTGAGAACGTTCATGACCGCGCTGGACTCCCAGGAGTTCGATCGGGCGCTCGCCACCTTCACCCCCGACGCCGTGGTGACCGATGACGGTCGCGACCACGCGGGCACCGACGAGATCAGGGACTGGTTGGCGACCGCGGTCACCGAGTACAGCTACACCGCCGAGTTCACCGGTGCGTCCACGACCGCCACGGGCGTCGACGTCGGCCAGCATCTGGAGGGCGACTTCCCGGGCGGGGTCGTCGACCTGAACTACCGCTTCACCCTCGATGGTGCGGCGATCCGTCGGCTGGTGATCGAACCGTGACCCGGCGATGGTTCATCACCGGTGGCACACCCGGCAACTTCGGGATGGCCTTCGCCGAGGCGGCGCTCGACACCGGTGACCGCGTGGTGCTGACCTCCCGCCGCCCCCAGGAGTTGGCGACCTGGGCGCAGCGGTACGGCGACCGCGTTCTCGTCGTCCCGCTGGAACTCACCGACGCGGCACAGGTGCAGCGCGCCGTTCGCACGGCCGAGGAGCACTTCGGCGGTATCGACGTGCTGGTCAACAACGCCGGCCGCGGCTGGTACGGATCCATCGAGGCGATGGACGAGTCCGCGATGCGGGCGATGTTCGAGCTGAACTTCTTCGCCGTGCTCTCCGTGACACGTGCCGTGCTACCGGGGATGCGTGCCCGCGGCGACGGGTGGATCGTCAACGTGTCCTCGGTGGCCGGACTCGTCTCGGCGCCCGGATTCGGCTACTACAGCGCGACGAAGTTCGCCGTCGAAGCCATCACCGATGCCCTGCGCGACGAGGTCGCCGCCCAGGGCATCTCCGTACTGACCGTCGAACCGGGAGCGTTCCGCACCAACGCCTACACCGGGTTCGCCGACGAAGCCGTCGAGGAGGCGATCCCGGTGTACCACGAGATGCTGGAGCAGGTCCGGGCCGTCTTCATCGGGATGGACGGCGTGCAGCCCGGCGACCCGCACCGCGGCGCCCGTGCAGTGATCACGGCGATGTCCCAGGACCCGCCGCCCCGCCGGCTGGTCCTGGGCAACAGCGGATACGACGCCGTGGTCGA
>NZ_VRMC01000238.1:0-1390 GCF_008369905.1 Pseudonocardia sp. EV170527-09 | reverse complement strand
CCGACCCGAACCCGTCTCGTTCTCAGCAGAGCCCATAGGGTCTGATGTCATCACTCACAGTGCCCATCCCGCCGGACGCTGAGGTCCGGCGTGTCGGGCCGGAACCACCGTTCGTTGCACAGGCCCACGGTCGGGTCTGCTGCATGGTTGGGTGACAGGTTGGTCACGCAGCCTGAGTGGCTGGCGTGGTCATGGTGGTCTCGTATTCGATGGGGGTCAGTCGGTCGAGGCCGGTCTGCCGACGACGCCGGTGGTAGGTGCGTTCAGTCCAGGTCACGATCGCGATCCGGAGCTCCTCGCGGGTTGCCCAGGTGCGGCGGTCCAGGACGTTCTTCTGGAGCAGGGAGAAGAAGCTCTCCATGGCCGCGTTGTCGCCCGCGGCGCCGACACGGCCCATCGATCCGACCATGCCGTGACAGTTCAGCGCGGCCACGAACTTCCTGCTTCGAAATTGCCTGGGTTCAACCGGTCGTTGCAACACCGGGTTGTCAGACTGAGCGTAGCTGCTCGGCGAACACTTCGGCGGGAGTCTTCCAGTCGAGGCTCTTGCGGGGTCTGTTGTTGAGCGCGAGAGCGACCGCTTCGAGGTCTTCGGCGGACCACCGTGAGAGATCGATGCCCTTCGGGAAGTATTGCCGCAGAACCCCGTTGGACGCTCCTATGTTTGTCAGTCGAGGTCGGTGCAGTCAAGCGTTCCCGCGGCGCGAAGAACGATCACATCGACGCCGTGCGCGCCGCTCGGACGGCGCTGGCCCGTGAATTTCAGACTCTGCCTCGGGCGAGGGGCCTACGCGAAGCGCTGCGGATGGTCCTGGCCACCCGGGCCGCAGTGCTGGTCAGTCGGACCAAGGCGATCAACGAGCTGAAGAGTCTGATCATCGTCGCCCCCGAGGGGACTGTCAAGTTTCCGGTGTAACTCTGGCTGTTGAGGGCTATCGGCGTCCGGCGGACAGGCGTCCGTCGAAGGCCATGTCGAAGGCGTTGAGGGCTGGTTTCCAACGGATCGACCAGCGGCGTTGTCCTGCTCCGGTGGGATCGCCACAGCGGTGGCCGAGTAGCCATTCGGGAGCGGCACCAAGATGGTGAAGCGGGTCTTGCGTTCGACCAACGTCGCGATCGCGGCGGGACGAGTGGACCCGATGATCAGGTCGCCTTCCCAGTGCCCGATCTCCCGTCGCGACAGCACGCCTGTAGGCCGGTCGTGGATCGACCGCATCGTCGTGCACTGCTTGAGGGCGCCGTCGCGGGTGCGTCCACGCCCGCGGCGGCGACGGTAGGTGCGGCCGGTACGCAGCAGCTCAGAGCGTTGAACTTGCCGTCGGCGCCCCAGAGCATCTCGCGCAGGTGATTGTCGGCTGCGCGGCGAGAGGTGGCCGTCGTAGACGGCGCG
>NZ_VRMC01000237.1:0-1414 GCF_008369905.1 Pseudonocardia sp. EV170527-09 | reverse complement strand
CCCCGGCCGAGATCGTCGAGCACATCGCCGTGGCCCAGGCCGAGGGTGTCCTCGACGACGCTCAAGGTGCCGCTGACCTGCGGATCTGGAAGGAGTGGTGCGGCACCGCGAACGATCTGCGGCTGCGCCAGTGCCCGATCCCGATGCGTCAGTGGTTCGCGAACAAGGCCGCCGAGCTTGGCATCGAGGGCCCGCTCCTTGACAAGGACCTCGATGACGCCGACATCGCCGCTGCGGAGGTCGAGGGTTCCCAGGTCGGGGGCACCCTGTCCTCGCGTCAGTGGGCCAGCACCGTCGCCTATGAGTTCGACACCTTGCGTGCCGCGGGCCGGGCCGGGGGCATGACGGGCGTGGTGGCCTGGTTCGACGTCCGCGGCATCGGGTTCGAACTGTCGCGTTCGGGTGAGCACCGACTAGCCGTCGAACGACTAGCCGTCGAACGACTAGCCGTCGAACGACTAGCCGCTGAACGCGGCCTGTCACCACCGGCCGGGGCCCGGGCCGGTCGTTCCGTCGCCGTTGTATCGACTGGGGGCTAGAAGTACGCAGGTCGTGAAGCGCTTGTTGGTGTTCCCTGACCGAGGTGTTCTAACGGTGTGTCGTGGTGTTGCAGCATCCGGACAGGCACACCTCGATCCAGGGACCCTGAGGAGCACTGCCGGGGTGGGTGACCCCCTTCGGTCCGGAGCTGTCAGCCATGCGGTCGTAGGTCCGCCAGGCCTTGGGTCGGCCCTTCTTCTTCTTCGCCATGGTGTGCAGTGTTGCTGATCGTCTGGCTCGGCGCAGCGATTCGGACACCCTGCGTGCTGCGTGCTTGCTCCGCTCTGCCGGTTGCTCCGCAGGGTCGTTAGGAGGCCTGGCGTGGCCACGTCAGGCCTCCGGTTCTCGGCTCCGGCCGAGCCGGGCGGAGCAAGTTAGGCGGTTTCGGTAGGGGCTCGTCGGGTCAACCGGTGGTTGACGTAGGCAGCCCGCGCGGAGTCCGCACCCGTGATCACAACACTGTGCATAGGTGTGAAAGCGGTTGATGTGGCCGTTGATCTTGACCTGAGGGGTGTCACCGTGTCGTTGACGCAAGGGTGTGTTGTGGAGGGTGGGGCTGCGGGAGCGGAGCCCTCCCCGGAGGGGCCACCGGAGGCAGGGTTGGTTGAGCTGTACTGCCTAGTTGATGTTCACTCCTTTGGAGGATGTGTCGTAACACACAGTTACGGTTGACTGTCAGGCTGAAGTGGAGATCAATCTAATTGAATCTAGTTAGTGGGGTGAGGTGCATACGTTTAAATCATGGCCTCTTTTTGTGTCTTGCATTGTTTTATTGTCGAGTTGCGGCAGTAGCGGTCCCGTTTCAGCCGCGGACTGGTGCCGGGCAGTCGATATTGATCTACGGCAGGCGGGTGTCGGGTGGCCAATCGTGAAC
>NZ_VRMC01000236.1:0-1423 GCF_008369905.1 Pseudonocardia sp. EV170527-09 | reverse complement strand
CGGCATCTTGTTCGGGGCAAACCGAGGCATTCGAATCTCCCATCCTGGAGATTCGCAACGACCGATGGAATCCGCCCCGCATCGAGCGGGCGGCCGGCTCAGTCGTTCATCTCGGCGACGACCTTGTCGGTGATCCGTGAAACCGTCTCCTTCGACACCGACGCCCCGTAGATGTCGGCGAAATGCGCGGAGATCTCTCCGGTGGTCATTCCTTTCGCATACAGCGACAGCACGATCTCATCCATATTCGTGAGTCGTCGTTGCCGCTTTCTCGCGATCTGTGGCTCGAAGGTGCTCTCCCGATCTCGAGGCACGTCGATCTCGACTTCACCAGCGGCATCCGAGATCACCGTCTTCGACCGCGTCCCGTTCCGCACGTTCGTGGCGTGCCGCTCCGGGTCCGCCTGATTCTTGGCGTGCCCGAGATGCTCGGTCATCTCCTCGTTGAGCGCGGTCTCCAGCACATTCTTGGTGAACAGCTTCAGCAGGCCGTCCGGGCCGGTCAACGCCAGCCCTCGCGCCTTGGCCTCGGCCACCATCGCCGCCGCGGCGGCCTGCTCCGGCGACAGCTCCCGCGCCGGCTTGGACTCACTCCTGCGTGGACTCACAAGGTCCGATGTCATCACTCACGGTGCCCATCCCGCCGCACCTCGGCCCGGCGTGTCGGGCCGAAAACACCGACCTTGGAACAGTCCCAATGTGCTGAGATCTCCCCGGTCGTCATGCCTTTCGCGTACAGAGACAGCACGATCTCGTCCACATCCGTGAGGCGGCGTTGCCGTTTCTTCACGATCTGTGCCTCGAAGCTGCTCTCCCGATCCCGCGGCAACCCGGGAGGGCGGGGCAGATCAGGCTCGGTTGAGCCGTTCCAGGATCTGGGTGAGTAGCGTCTGGGTCTGCTCGTTCGACCGTTCCAGCGCGTCGAACCGAGCACTGGTGCGCTGCTCCAAGGTGTCGAATCGCGCGCTCTGCGCCTCGAACTGAACGCTCGTACTCTCCGCGAGCTGCTCGAGCTTCGCGTCCAGGCTGCTGACCCGGTCGCCGAGGCTGCTGACCCGGCTGTCCAGGGCGTCGACCTTGCCTTCGATCCGCGAGGAGATCTCGTACAGGGCGTCGACGTCGGCGCCTTGCTGGCGCAAACGGCGTTCCACGTCGGGAGACGACATGGCCAGGAGCCTACAACACCTGCCGCGGGCCTGGCGTTGAACGGGTCTGCCCGGCCAGTACACGGGCGTCGGGATGGGTCGGGCGGCTACCGGCCGTGTCAGCCGGCTCCGTGCTCGCTCCTCGGCGAGCGGACGAACTGCAGCACCCGGGCTTCCCCAACGCCCGGGTCGGGGACTGTGAGAACATCGGTGTAACTCCGATCAAGGAGTGTGGACCCGATGACAGACCAGGCAGCGGAGCCGGTGACCGACCTGGA
>NZ_VRMC01000235.1:0-1445 GCF_008369905.1 Pseudonocardia sp. EV170527-09 | reverse complement strand
CAGCAACGACTGAACACCCGACAAGGGGGTCAGTCCCAATCCGTCGTTACGGGGTTACTCCCAACCCGCCGTTGACACAGGCACGGTAGTCCGCGTCATCTGCAGCGGTCCCGATCCGGGCGATGCAGTCCGCGCACAGGTCCGCAACCTGCAGCAGCGACCCCTTCCCGCACTCGCGGCATGCGATCAGCTCAGCGACAGGGTCCAGCACGCGGGTCTCGGGCACCGGCCCGGGCTAACCCCGGTGCCCGGCTCGGCCGGGCTGGTGTCCAGGAGGGCCCTGGGAGGGAGTCAGCCAGAACGGTGAGCACTGTGCGCGGCGACTCGGGCGTCCACACCACCGAGCCCAACATCAGCTAGTTGGATCATGCTCTTTCCATCGCAACGTGGGCACACCGTCACGCACGCGATATCACCGCCGCTGAACGCCGAAAGCATCACCTGTAGATCGTGTTCAGCCCCACACCCAGCACAGCGATCGGCCACCGGGCAGTGAGCCTTCTCTGCTTCCCAGTCCAACTCCGGCATCGACAGGTCGAGCCCGTCCAGATCCTCGGACCAGCGATCGCTCAACAGCGGTCCCAGATGGCCACCGCTCGACTGCGCCAGTCGTCCCCCGCGCGCTTTCAGCTTCGCCCGCCGCCGCGCATCCCGATCTGGCTGCCGCACCCGACGCTGCTTCTTCGCCATGGCCCAAGGTTCCCATCAGCCCAGATAGCGATCCAGGCTTGTGACGGCGCCTGTCCTCAGGAGGGGCTTCTCCACCCGGCGCCGTCCTCGGTGCGGTAGGACATCAGGAGAGTCCACGCAGCGCGATGAGCCTGATCGAGACCATCACTGATCTCCGCCAGCAAACGCCGGGCGGTCGGGTCGTCAGCCGCTTCATCGCTGCGTACGAGCTCAGCTGTGATAGCTGCAAGTTGCGTGAGCAGGGTGGCCAGCCCGGCGGAGGCCTCGGGGAGCTGCCCTCCGCCGGCCGGCCCGTCGGGCCCGGTCGGTTGGTCGTGGGTCGGCGCCGGCGTGCACCGTAGAGCGTTCAGCTGGCGGAGTGCGCTGTTGAGCCGTTCTTCGGAGTTCGCGCTCGCCTCAGAGATCCACGCTCCATCATCCGGCATGTGTGTCTCTCTTCAGACTTTCCCTGACCAGCGGAGACAGTCCGACGGCCTCGCCACGCTGAAACTCTAGTCCTGCCACCCACCGGCCCTAAGCAGCCGCAAGGTGGCGGGTGCGGTCGGCTCGTAGAGTGACCGGGTCGCTCCGTGCTCCCCCGCGGCGCGTCCAGCTCATGCTGCGACGACGAGGGGGAACGATCGTGACCGGCCTGCCAGCACCCCGGACCCGGTTCCAGACCGACGTCGCGGGGTGTGCGGTCACGTCCGCTGACGTGGTGGACGAAGACGGCTACCTCGTGAGCCTTCGTCGGTCAAACTACGCGGTGATCGCGG
>NZ_VRMC01000234.1:0-1450 GCF_008369905.1 Pseudonocardia sp. EV170527-09 | reverse complement strand
GGGCCCCCGCACCGTCACCCGCCGCAGGCGCATCGCGGACTCCCTCCAGAGTGGATCTCTCGTGACGTGGTCGTCCTGCCCGACCACCGTCGCGAGGGTAGGGTCGCCGGTGCCAGAACGATCACCCCACCAGGGAGGACACTCATGCGGCTGTCCCGCATTCTCCGTCCGCGACTGGAGGCCACCGCGCACTGCGACCTCCCCTGCGGCGTGTACGACCCGACCCAGGCCCGGATCGAGGCCGAGTCGGTCAAGGCGATCCAGGAGAAGTACCAGGGCAACGAGGACGCGGACTTCCGGGCCCGCGCCATCGAGATCAAGGAGCAGCGCTCCGACCTGGTCAAGCACCACCTCTGGGTGCTCTGGACCGACTACTTCAAGCCGCCGCACTTCGAGAAGTACCCGGAGCTGCACGAGCTGTTCAACAAGGCCACCAAGGCCGCCGGCGCGTCGGGCACCAAGGGCTCGAACGACCCGGCCACCGGCCAGGAGCTGCTCGACTACATCGCCCAGATCGACAAGATCTTCTGGGAGACCAAGCAGGCTGCCTGATCACAGGCCCTGAAACGGCGCTGACCAGCGGGAACCATCTCCCGTCGGTCAGCGTCGTTTCTCGTTGTCGGGTGGTCTCCCACGGCCCCACGACGGCCCAGACGGCCCGGAGACGGCCCAGGAACACCCTCGCCGGCCCCGCTCTCCCCCACACGCCCCGGCTGCGGTTCGAGTGCCATCCCGTCGGCCTGGCGCAGCCCGACCGCGCGGTCGTTCGTGGGCAGCCCCTCGATGCACACTGGCGGCCGACGATGCGGAGCTGCTGCCCACGGGCGGCCGTGCGGTAGCCCTCGGGGAGGCCGATGGGATGACACGGCCCACCATCCCGGAGGTCTGCCCGCCCGGCGAGGGCTCTGCGGTAGTTGGTGAACTGCGCCGTACCAGCGCAGAAATCCGTAGGCCACCTGCTGGCCTGCGGATCGGTGTCGTCTGGTGCTGGCACGTGTTGGCCTGTCGCTGGACGAATCTGTACCGGATTTGTACCGGCGCCCGGACCACCGGAACCAAGATCCTGCCCAGATCCGGCATCGGTGCCCGTTCCGGCAGGTCGGCGGGTGTCGATCGTCCGGGACCGTCCGGCGCGAACCGGCGGTGTGTCCGGGTGCTGATGTCGGCTAGTGACGTCAGCCGGACCACGGAGGGTCCCTGCCCACACCTTCCGGCCTGCCCCGGTAGAGGCGATCCTGAGCGTGGCTCGCGTGGTGCCTAGAGTCGCCGGAGGCGATCGCCTAGCTGTGATGTCCAGGGAGGTTGGTCAGCCTGGTGACTGGTGGCTGGCCGCCGATGGCGGAGTGAGCGCGGTGGTGATTGTAGAAGTGCATCCAGCCGGGTAGGGCGTCGTTGCGTTGGCGGGTCGACTCATAGAGTCGGGCGTAGGCCCAGCCGTCGGCCAGGGTCC
>NZ_VRMC01000233.1:0-1494 GCF_008369905.1 Pseudonocardia sp. EV170527-09 | reverse complement strand
TCCGCGGGAACTGCGCCAACAGAGCCCGCACCTGCGGCTCGACCGCATCAGCCAGCGAACCCCGCGGGCCCCGTTCCCGCCGCGGTGGGCCCGGCGCCCGCAGCGCCGAACGCACCGTGTTCCGCGCGACTCCCAGCCGGCGGGAGATCTCCTTGATCGGGACACCCTCCGCCCGATGCAGACGACGGATCTCGGACCAGTCCTCCACCGACAACACCCCCTCAGCGTCGCCCAGAAGGGGTCAATCCCAATCCGACGTCAGGGGGTCAGTCTCAGGCCGTCGTCGACAGCCGGCGCCGTCCTCACCGGAGACGACCTCCAGCCCGAGCACCTCACGCTGCCCGTCGGCGGTCACCCCGACCGCGATCAGGGCGTGCACGACCTGCGTGCGCCCGTGCTCGCGCACCTTCTGAGTGAGCGCGTCCAGCCAGACGAACGCATACGGGCCGTCGTCGAGCGGGCGCGACCGGAACGCCTCCACCTGCTCGTCGAGGCTCTTGGCCATCTCCGAGACCTGGGACTTCGACAATCCGGCGATGCCGAGCTGGCCGACCAGCTTCTCCACCCGCCGGGTCGAGACCCCGAGCAGATAGCTGGTCGCCACCACCGAGACCAGGGCCTGCTCGGCGCGCCGACGCCGCTCCAACAGCCACTCCGGGAAATACGATCCCGTCCGGAGCTTCTCCGATCGCCAACTCCACCGTGCCGGCGCGGGTGCCCCACTCCCGGGCCCGGTACCCGTTGCGGGAGTTCACCCGACCGTCGGACCGTTCGCGATAACCGGCCCCGCACACCGTGTCCGCCTCGACGGCCATCAGGGTGTCGGCGAACTGCTTGATCATCGCCCGCAGCAAGGTCCGGGCTGGCTTCGGCGAGCCGGTCATCAAGCCAACCCGCTACATCGTTCACACTGTCTGACGCGGCCATCGCGTCTCCTCCCTCGAGAACCAGAACACTCGAAGGATCACGCGGTGGCCGTCTCATATCCCGACCCCACGCCGATCACCAGCAACGACGCCGTACACCATCTCCGGGGACGCAACCGCTCCCGGCGCGTCGAGGTCCGAGACGGGCTGCGACGAGGTCGGCTCGACCGATCCATCATCGCCGCTTCGCCTCCGACCCGGTAACGCTGGGACCAGCGGGCCGCGGTGGTCACACCGACCTGGAACCGCTCCGCAGCGCGGCGCAGTGACCATCCCTGCTCCACCACGCAGCGAGCCAGACGCAACCGACCGGTCGGGGACAACGGGGCGTTAACGTGGACCACGAGGGCCTCCTGGGTCTCTGGTGCAGATGTCGCAATCCACACCCGACCCGGAGGCCCTCCCTCACGTCAAGATCAAACCCGCCAGACCGCCCGTACTCAACCTCCCTGGACATCACACCTAGACGGCTGACCCGTGGGAGTACGCACGGGACTGCCCAGACTTCGGTTGACTCCTGACCTGTGAGGACGTCCTCCTCGCTGGAAGGATCGACACCGTGCCCAAG
>NZ_VRMC01000232.1:0-1523 GCF_008369905.1 Pseudonocardia sp. EV170527-09 | reverse complement strand
GTCACCCGCAGCCTCGACCCGACCGGACGAGGCCACACCCGATGGATGATGCGCTGGAAGCCAGTCCTCAACGCCTTCGCCATCACTTTCGGTGACCGCTGGCCGGGCGCCGAGCACTACTGACAACATCGCCGGAACCACCGTTCTCGTTACAGACCCCCCTTCGGCAGCGCTGACACGGGAAAGGAGCCCACCGATGACCACACCGGACATCCGGCCGCGGGTGCTGCGACGGGAGGGCGACTCCGAGGTCGCTCCGATCGAGCTGTTCTTCGACCTCGTCTACGTGTTCGCGATCGTCCAGGTCTCGCACACCCTGCTCTACCACCTGACCCCGATCGGCGCGCTGGAGACGGCGGTGCTGTTCGCCGCGGTCTGGTGGCTGTGGAACTACTCGGCCTGGGCGATGAACTACCTGGACCCCGGACGCCCGTCGGTCCGGATGCTCAACGCCGGGCTGATGCTGGCGGCGCTGGGGATGGCGCTGGCCCTGCCGGATGCGTTCGGTGAGTCCGGGCTGCTGTTCGCACTGTGCTTCGCCGCCGCCCAGATCGGGCGCCCGCTGTTCCTCGTCGTGACCATGCGCGGGCACGTCATGGCCCGCAACTACCGCAACCTGCTGGTGTGGAGCACGGCCGCGTCCGTGCTCGTCGTCGTCGGCGCGTTCCTCCCGCCGGTGGCGCGGCTGGTCGTCTGGGCGCTGGCCGTCGCCGTCGACATGGCCGGGCCGCGGTTCGAGTTCCGGGTGCCGGGGCTCGGGCGCACCCCGATGGACGAGTGGCCGACCGACGTGGAGCACCTCGCCGAGCGCAACCGGCTGGTGTTCATCATCGCGCTCGGCGAGTCGATCCTGATCATGGGCTTCACGCTGTCGGAGATGGAGGACGTGACCCCCTACGCGGTGGTGATCACCCTGCTCGGCTTCGCCGGTCTGGTCGCGCTGTGGTGGTCCTACTTCGCGCTCGCCGGGCACGGCACCCGGGCGAGCTCCGGCGACGGGTCGACCCGTGCGGCGCGGGCCGCGTTCGCCTACGCGCACGGCCTGATGGTGGCCGGGGCGGTGCTGTTCGCGGTGGCGATCGACCTGCACCTCACGCACCCGGAGAACACCCCGGCGCTGGTGCTGACCTCGGTCGGCGGCCCGCTGCTCTACCTCGCGGGCAACAAGCTCTACCTGCAGGGGCGCACCGGCACGGTCGGACGGTCGCGCTACGTGGCCGCCGCGATCCTGGTGGTGGCCGCGGTGGTCGCGCTGGTGGCCGGACACGCCCTGCCCGCGATCGTGATCGGGGTGGTCGTGCTCGCCGTGGTGATCGGTCTGGCGGTGGCCACCGAGCTGACCGAGCGGCGAGCCTAGGTGTGATGTCCAGGGAGGTTGGTCAGCCTGGTGACTGGTGGCTGGCCGCCGATGGCGGAGTGAGCGCGGTGGTGATTGTAGAAGTGCAGCCAGCCGGGTAGGGCGTCGTTGCGTTGGCGGGTCGACTCATAGAGTCGGGCGTAGGCCCAGCCGTCGGCCAGGGTCC
>NZ_VRMC01000231.1:0-1569 GCF_008369905.1 Pseudonocardia sp. EV170527-09 | reverse complement strand
GCGCGGCTTCGGCGCGGCTTCGGCGCGGCTTCGGCGTTCGAGCAGCCAATCCGGGAAGTACGAGCCAGAGCGCAGCTTGGGGATCGCGACGTCCAGGGTGCCCGTGCGGGTGTCGAAGTCGTGGTGGCGGTAGCCCGTTGCGCTGGTTGACCCGTGCTGGGTCGGTGCGGCCGTAGTCGGCGCCGCAGATCGTGTCGGCCTCGGCCGACATCAGGGTGTCGATCATCGTGGTGAGCAGCGAGCGCAGCAGGTCGGGACTCGCCTGGGCCAGGTGTTCGTGCAGGAACCCGGCCGGGTCGATACTGGGATGTGCGGCCATCGCGTGGGTCTCTCCGATCTTGAGCGGGAACTCCGGTTCGAAAGACCACGCAGTGGCCGCCCTACGCGTCGATGCCACACTGGGCAGCGAGGCCGTACACCACTCTGCTGGACACCACTCACGGCTCGATCGCCGGCTGCGGACGTGGCCCCGCTCTACGCGGCGGTGGAACCGCCGACGCAAGGGCCTGACGGATCGTGCGCCGATGTACTTGATGTCGCTCGGCCAACGCCCTGATCGACACCCCTTCGAGGCGTCGCTCACGTCGGATCGCTTCGAACAGCTCCACTCGCCTGGCCACCCTCCGGTCCCTCCCGGCGACCGGACCCACGCCGACCCGCCGAGAGCTACTCCATCCAGGGGTGGGGCCACATCCGATGACGACAGACCGACCTACCGGGGCCAGGTCAGATGACCACACTCAGTACTGTAAGTGGCGACAGTACGGTCCCAATCGTGTATTTCAACGCTAGGTGATGGAGCGAGACGGTAACAGTGAGTATATTTCGGGGGTCCCCATTTCTGCGGCAGAGCGCCGCTCTTGGTTCAGGAGGGGACAACGCGCGGGCGGCACTGCGTACTCAACACGACCGGGTTGCCGCTACTGTTCGTGTCGGTGACGCCGCGGAGCTGATAGATGCTGCCTGCCAGCTTGAACAGATACTAGCCATTGCTAGAGACACCCTCGGGATTCGTGACCCTGATACGCTCGTCGTCGAAGGAACACTGGCCATTGCTTACCTGCTGGGCGGCGTCAAGACTCGTGGCCTTGGCCTAGCTCAGCGCACCCTGGCTGCTCGTGAGCAGGTGCTCGGTCCTGACCATCCCGTTACACTTGCTGCGGCGGATGCCGTCGCAGCGGCGTTGCGCGTGATCGGTCGCCCGAAGGCGGCTGCCCGTCGGCACGAAGAAGTGATCATCCGTCGGAAGCGTGTGCTCGGTGGTGGACATCCGGACACCATTGCTTCCCAGGTCGCGCTGGGACTGGCCCGCGCCGACGCGGGTGACTTGCGCGGCGCCGCAAGCCAGTTGTCTACGACAGCAGCTACCGCTGGCCGGGTTCTCGGCTATGATCATCCGATAAGCACTTATGCACGTGAGTTACTGGCTGATGTCTCACGCCAGGTGGTGACCGCTGGCGTGAGAGATGAAGACGAGTGCCCCGTGAGCTTTGGGTCTGCTGCAGGGGTAGGTGACATCTGATCTGGCTTGCCCTGTGGGTGAGCTGAGAGGATGTAGCCGTGCTCAAG
>NZ_VRMC01000230.1:0-1581 GCF_008369905.1 Pseudonocardia sp. EV170527-09 | reverse complement strand
TGATCTTCGGTCCGACGCGCCGGACCAACGACAAACCAGCTCGTACCTACAGCGACATCAGAGCCCGTACGCGGACACGCGTTCAACCGGCAGCACCCCGAGGGCTGCGAGGTCTGGGAGCTGCCGGCCCACCCGGTGGTCCGCTCCCGGGGACCCGCCTCGCTCGGCGGGATCGGGACCGCGCACGCCCTCGCAGCGCTCTACGCGGCCGCGACCGGCCCGGTCGACGGCCGTCCCGCGCTGCTCCGCCCGGACACGCTCGCGGCGTTCTCCCAGATCCAGACCGCCGGCTTCGACCTGGTCCTGCGGCAGCACAAGGCGTGGGCGGTCGGGTTCCACGCCTCCTCGGAGGTCTACCCGATGCTGGCCGCCGGGTCGTTCGGCCACAGCGGGGCCGGCGGTCAGCAGGCGCTCGCCGACCCGCGCAACGAGCTGTCCTACGCCGTCCTGCGCCGCCGCTTCCTCGTCCCGAGCCAGGCCGACTCCGACCACGGCCGGCTGCTCACGGCGCTGCTCCGGTCCGTCCGGGAGTCGGGTGCCGCGGCCTGACCCAGTCGTCGAGCCGGGCGGCCAGCCGGGTCGGGGCGACGCAGCGCCACGCGTCGGTCACGATCTCGGTGATCTCGTCCCGGTCGGCGGCGTCGGGACCGGTGCCGTCCAACACCACCCCGAGCCAGCCGCGGTGGCCGACGTAGGCGGGCCGGAAGAACCGGGCCGGGTCCTCGGCGACCAGCTCGGACTGGACGCCCGGCGGAGCGGCGCACCAGAACGCCCGGTGCGGGTGGCCGTGGTGGTGGTCGGCGTAGGACACGAACATCCTCCGCACGAACCACGACGGCGACCCGTGGCTGAGCTTCTCGGTCACCTCGGGCAGCGACAGGCAGATCTCCCGCAGCCACGGCAGCGGGTCGGCGGGGTCCGGGTGGCGTGCGGTCACGGGCGCCCCGGGGACGGCCGGTAGGTCCCCACGCTCCATGTGGTGCCCTCCGGGTCGGTGACGGCGCACTCGCGTGAACCGTAGTCCTGGTCGACCGGCGCCATGGCGATCTTCGCCCCGGCGGCGACCGCACGGGCGTGCACCGCGTCCGGGTCGTCGCACGTCAGGTAGATCACGGCCGGGCCGGTGTCGAAGCGGTCGCCACCTGGCCGGCGCGGCCCGATCAGGACGAGGCCGGTGTCGTCGCCGTCGTCCCAGGCGAGCTCGGCGTGGGCGACGGTGCCCTCGTCGTCGGTGTACACGGCGGCCTCGCGGAAGCCGAGCGCGGTGATGAGGAACGCGATCGCGGCGCGCGGGTCGTCGTAGCGGAGGGTCGGGTGGATGCTCATGACGCCCGATCCTGGCCGGGGTCGGGCGGGTGGTCTTGAACGGATGCGAACACCTCGGCCCGGAACGCGGCGGGTGGCAGCCCGGCTAGTTGTGATGTCCAGGGAGGTTGGTCAGCCTGGTGACTGGTGGCTGGCCGCCGATGGCGGAGTGAGCGCGGTGGTGATTGTAGAAGTGCAGCCAGCCGGGTAGGGCGTCGTTGCGTTGGCGGGTCGACTCATAGAGTCGGGCGTAGGCCCAGCCGTCGGCCAGGGTCC